>DASPJU010000130.1:0-5403 GCA_035628475.1 Salinarimonas sp.
CGCCGCGCCCCGCCCCGCCGCAAGGCTAGCGCCTCCGGACGCGATCGCGCCCTCGCCGACGCCGACCGCGCCCGCGCCGCTGGCCGAGGCGTTGGAGCCTCCGGCGATGCTGTTGGTGCCCGTCGCACGGGCCGAGCGCCCGAGCGCCAGGCTGGTATCACCGCTGGCCCGCGCGTCCCGGCCGAACGCCGCCCCGTGCTCGCCGGAAGCCGCCGCGCCGTAGCCGATCGCCGCCGAACGGTAGCCCCCCGCCGTGGACTGCCCTCCGAGCGCAACCCCGTTCTCCCCGGCCGCGGCGGCGCCCTCGCCGGTGGCGACCGCGCCGTAGCCGCCCGCGTTGGCCCCGCTGCCCTGCGCGATGGCGCTGGCGCCCGAGGCCCGCGCCGAGCGCCCGAGCGCGACGCTCGTGTCGCCGTCCGATACCGCGCCGAGGCCCAGCGCCATGGAGCGGTAGCCGCTCGCATTCGCGTTGCTGCCGAACGCGAGCCCGAACTGTCCTGAGGCGCTGGCGCTCTCGCCGATGCCGACCGCGCGATAGCCGACGGCGGCGGCGTTGCGGCCGATCGCCATGGCATCGTCGGCGGATGCCGCCGCACCCGTGCCGAGCTGACGATCGGGGTCACGGATGTCAGCCCCGAGATCGCGACCGCGCCCTCGGGCGGCGGCACCGTGAGGGGCGGCTCGGGCAACGACACCCTCAATGGCCAGGGCGGGAACGACACCCTGACGGGGGGCGGCGGCAACGACACGCTCATCGGCGGCGCTGGCACCGACACGGCCGTGTACTCGGGGGCCGCTGGTCAGTACGGGTTCGCCTATCTCGGGGGCGGCGCGTTCACGGTGACGGACGGCGTGGGCGGGCGTGACGGGACCGACAGCCTGTCCGGGATCGAGGGATTGCGGTTCTCGGACGGCACGGCGGCGCTGACCAGCACGGGCGCGGGCTGGACCCTGTCCTTCACCGACAGCCTGGGCCGGCTGGACTGGCTGCGCACCCTCAACAACGACGGCACCCTGGTGGTGGGCGACGTGGACCTGACCAACGCCCATGCCTGGTCGTCGACACAATCCGTGTACGACGCGCAGGGCCGCCTGGACTGGATCTGGACCCGCAACGACGACGGCTCGACCGTGTTGGGCGACGTGGACCAGGCCAACGCCGTGGACTGGTTCTCCACCCAGTCCGTGTACGACCCGCAAGGCCGCCTCGACTGGATCTGGACCAAGTACGACGACGGCACCGTCGTGATCGACGACCTCGACCAGAGCAACGCGGGCGCATGGTCGTCGGCGCGCTCGGTCTACGACGCGCAGGATCGGCTCGACTGGGTCTGGACTGCGAACGACGACGGCAGCAGCCGCTTCGACGAGCTCGACCAGGCCGGCAGCTTCGACTGGGCTTCCATCGCCTATCTGCGCGACGCCTCGAACCAGCTCGTCCAGACCGTCACCACCTTCGACAACGGGTCCGTCCTGGTCGCCTAAGGCTCACGTGAACAGTCGGCACGCCGGCCTGCCTCGGGAGAGGGGAAGCGTCACGGAGGATCGTCGACACGGTTGGCGATCGGTTCAGACGACCGCGCGGATTGGCAGGGGTATCCAAGAAACTCGGCAATAGGCGTTGAGGGTCGTTAACGGGTCGGGGCGCGTGATGGGGCAAGCTCAGAGGTGCGCCCCGTGCATGAAGCTCCGCCTCCCGTCACGTCGCGACGAACACCTGCAAGCCACGTTGCGGCCGGTCTGATCTATGCCGGCGCCGTCACCACGATCGCGTGGAGTGCCTTCCTGCTCTACGGAGCGCTGCACCTGCTCGGGCTGGTCTGATCCGGAGGGACGTGGCACTCGAGCTCTCTGGCCATGAAGGCCGGCGCGGGCGGGGCGTCGAGAGGCGGCCGGCGGATTGGCCGATGCGGTGCTCTGGACGCCGATCGGGCTGGAGCTGGAGCGAGGAAACAGCGCGCCATCGACGTGGACCAGCTCGGATCCCCTGCGGCCGTTATCGACGATCGGCTGAGCACCGGCGCCCCGGCCAGGTGACGGCGAGGTTGCGGACGTCCCGCAGCGTAGCGGATCGTTCACGATCTTTCGCCATCCTGCGGCTGCGGTCGCGTTGCGTATCAGGCCGCACCATCACGAGCACGCCGGCTGCGCTCATCATGGGCCGGACTGGAAGCCCCGCCGGTCCTTGACCTTCCGGCGGGGCTTTTCGGCGCCCGTCACCTAACCAGGACGACGGTCGCAAGGTGCGTTCGGCGACATGGTTCCCGGGCCACCCCAGGTCGGCACGCGGTCGGCCCAGGACGCAGGGGAGGGCAGGGACGCCGCACGGGTCTCGGTGGCGGAGCGGCACTTCAGGCCCAGTCACCCCATGCCGCCGGCATGGTCTTGCGGCGTTCACGTACCTCGACCCGCCCGACCGGCTTCATCGAGCCGTGCGCCCCGGTGCCGTGCGAGATGGCCGCCGGCACGCCGAGGCTTGGCCCGTCCGCTTGCCGGCTCGGGCAGGAGGCGTGCACGCCGCTGCCTGCGCGCCGCAAGGAGTTAGCCATCCGTCAACTGGTGACACTCCCCGAGAGCCTTCATCGCCAGTGTCACGCGGACGAGGTCGGGCGATGACGAAGGCGCCGCCACGCCGCCCTCAGCCCGCCATAGAGTCGCGGCCGGCGCTGGAGGGCATGCAGCGTCATCGATCGGCTCCGATGCCAGAACACGTCGGCGGCAACCCTGAGGCGGCCTCGCACCGTCAGCGGCACGATCAGCTCGAAGAGATCCTCGCGGACGGCTCCGAACTCCTCCTTGTAGGCGTGGAAGCTGTAGGTGAAGTCGAACTCGGACAAGCCCTGCGCCGCCGCCCATTCCAGCGTCTGCGCGGTGACCAGGATGCCGGGCGAGCACTTCCGCCACTCGGGATCGGAGACCATCGTCTGCATCACCAGAGCAAAGCTGCCGCCGTGGACGAGCCCGTAGGCGGTGCCGATCCACTCGCCGTCGACCGACAAACCCAACAGGCGCACCGCCCCCGTCGAGAGGCCTTCGATCGCCGCGGCACCATAGAACGATGCCACATCGGGCTCGGCGAGGAGATTGACCCGACCGATCTCGGCAAAGCGGATCCGACGCTGCTCGAGCAGGGCGGCGAAGATCTGCCGGACCTCGTCGGGAGTCGAGGCCACCACGAACTTCACCTCGCCCTTCCGCTCCAGACGGCGGCGGAATTTTCCGAAGTCGCGAAAGGTCGACGGGCGCATCAAGCGCCGGAGGACGTCGCCGGCCGGACCGCTCAGCGGCACCACGAAGCGCTCCCAAGTCGAGCGGCGACAGCCGGGGAGGTGCAGGAGCGGATTTGCCATGCCGCCGATCGTGAGCGGCAGGCGCGGCAGCGCGAGCACGTCGGCCGGAGGAAGCGCGTGCAGGAGCGTGCGCCACAGGCGCCGGATGTCGGCCGCCTGAAACACGCGTGGCGAGGCCAGGAGCGGGGCGGTGAAGTCGCTCACGCCGAAGTCCGGAACCCCTAGCGTGACGATCCCGCGCCGCTCCTCGCGCACGAGCGGAAGGAGCAGGACCGGAGCGCCGCTCTCGTCGAGCAGCTCGGCGGCGAACAGGTCGGCGCCACGGTGCCTGCCGACCGCGTCCATGAGGAGCGAGGCCCATGCAAGACCCTGGAAGGGCGTGGCATGACCCTGGCTCTCGTACCGGCACCACGCTCGCTCGATCTCCACCTTGGTTCGGTGGAGCTGAACCCGGCACCTCTCGAGCCCGGGTTGATCGAGCGCTGCGGGTATGGCGACGTCGAGATGGTTCACCGGGTTGCTCCAGGCTCGTTGCTGTTGCGGCATGGTTCTGGTTCAGAACAGGACGCCCCGGATGGGGACCAGCCCGCCGCTGCGATGAGGTAGCAAGTCGGCTGCCAAGGGGTCGCTCACCACAGGGGTGACGACGAAGGCGGCGACTTCCCTGGAGATTGCGCGGTGTCGTGACGTGGAACGACGTGCCTTGGCAGGCCAGGCCGAGCCAGAACCGAACGCGAGGAGCGACATGTCCGCGCGGGCCGAGATGGGCCGCAGCGAGCCGGGTGCCGCGCCCAAGACAGACATGTCGTCGCGATCGCAATGGTGCCCCTGGCCGGGATCGAACCAGCACTCCTTGCGGAACTCGATTTTGAGTCGAGCGCGTCTACCAATTCCGCCACAGGGGCCCGGCACGGTCGGTACCATGGGGCGGGAAGAGGGGTCAATCGCGGGGCGCGGAGCGGATCCGTGGTCTCCCCCGGTTTACATTTCGACTCCGGGGTTTAAACCCCGCCCGGGCCCGCGGGCCCGCCCGTCGCGATCCGCGGCGGGCCCGGCGAACGGCGGCGACATGCTCAAAAGCGCCTATGACTGGACCCTCTCGCTTGCGGCGCGGCCCTGGGCGCCCCGGGCGCTGGGCGCCGTGTCCTTCACGGAGAGCTCGTTCTTCCCCGTGCCGCCCGACGTCATGATGGTGCCGATGGTGCTCTCGCGCCGGGACCAGGCCTGGCGCTACGCGACGATCGCCACGATCACCTCGGTGCTGGGCGGATTGCTGGGCTACGCGATCGGCGCGCTTCTCTACGATTCCGTCGGCCAATGGCTGTTCGACCTCTACGGCCTCGGCCGGGGCGCCGAGGCCTTCCGCGAGGCCTATGCCCAGCACGGGCACTGGATCATCCTGATCAAGGGCTTCACGCCCATCCCCTACAAGCTCGTCACCATCACCTCGGGCTTCGCGAGCTACGACCTGATCTGGTTCGTCGCCCTCTCGCTGGTGACGCGGGGGGCGCGCTTCTTCTTCCTCGCCGCGATGCTCAGCCGCTACGGCGGCTGGATCAAGAGGGTGCTCGACCAGCACTTCTATCCCATCGCGATCGGGGCCGTCGCCCTGGTCGCCCTGGGCTTCGTCGCGTTCCGCTACCTGTTCTGAGCCCGCCCATGCCGGATCTCCTGCGCCGTCTCCTCGAGCCCCGCGTCGCCGCGGGCCTGATCCTGCTCGCGGGCGGGGCGACGATCCTGGGCGCGCTCTATGTCGAGCATGGGGTGGGGCTCCTGCCGTGCAAGCTCTGCCTGCAGCAGCGCTGGCCCTATTATATCGGCCTGCCGCTCGCGGGGCTGGCGATCGCCGCGGCGTGGCTGGGCACCCGCGCGACGGCGCGCGGCGCGCTCGCCTTCGTGGCGCTCGTCTTCCTCGCCGGAGCGGGTTTGGGGGCCTATCACGCCGGCGTGGAGTGGGGTTTCTGGCTCGGGCCCAACGATTGCGGCGGGGCGGCCGCGCCCGCGATGACCGGGGTGGGCGACCTCCTGAAGCAGCTCCAGACCGTGCGGGTGGTGAGCTGCACCGAGGCCGCCTGGCGCGTGCTGGGCATCTCCATGGCGGGCTGGAACGCCC
>DASPJU010000131.1:0-5200 GCA_035628475.1 Salinarimonas sp.
CCTCGGACAGGGAGACACCACCATGCACGCCATCCTCAAAGGGCTCGCCGCAGCGGCCTTCAGCCTGTGGGCCGCCGCCGCCGCCGCCCAGACCGCCGCGGTCCTGCCGGTCGCGACCGCACCGGCCCTCGCCACGGGCGAGGCCCGCCCCGTCGCGGCCTGGTCCGACTGGTGCCGGCGCGTTCCGGGCGACTGCGCGGTCAACACGGCCGAGCCGGCGCTCATCACCCTCACCCCCCAGGCCTGGCGCCTCATCCAGTCGGTCAACCGCACCGTCAACCGCAAGATCGAGCCCATGACCGACATGGAGCAGCTCGGCGTGGTGGATTCATGGGACCTGCCGACGAGCGGCTACGGGGACTGCGAGGACTACCAGCTCCTCAAGCGGCGGCTCCTCGTCGAGGCGGGCCTGCCGCGCCGGGCGCTGCGCATGACCGTGGTGGTGGACGAGAAGGGCGAGGGCCACGCGGTGCTCATGGCGCGCACCGACCGGGGCGACCTCATCCTCGACAACAAGATCGACGCCGTGCTGGCCTGGCACCAGACGGGCTACGTCTACGTGAAGCGCGAGGGCCACAACGGCACCGCCTGGGTCTCCTTGGGCGGCGCCCGCTCCCCCGTCGTCACGGCGAATCGCTAGGCGCCTCGAACGCGGGTCCGGTCGGGTCCCACCCTCCCGTCCACCGATCAGGGCTCGCCAGGAGCCGGCCGCAGGGCCGGCTCCTCTCGTTTGGAGTGCTCCTTTCGTCGCAGGCCCCGTCCCGGGCAGGGTGTCGCACTGTTGCGCGGAACCAACGCCGGGTCCGCGACGTTAACGATGGTTTAACTGCGGACTTGCGCCCCCCGGCTCCCCCTGTCAGCTTGGTTAAAACAAGCTTAAGCCGGGGTCGCGGGGCATGCTGACGGATCGTTTCGGAGCGGGAGCGCGCAACTTTGTTTCGCGTTTCCGGGCGGCGAGGGCCGCCTTGGGGCTGGCGGCGCTGCTGGCCGCCGCGCCGGCCGCGGCGCAGACCCTAGCCTCCCTGCCGCCGGTGGGCAACGCCGTCGGCGCGTCCGGGACCGCCCGGCCCGTCGCGGCCTGGACCAAGTTCTGCGAGCGCTTCCCCAAGGAGTGCGCCGTCGACAGCCGCGAGGCGGCCGTCATCACCCTGACCCCGCAGGTCTGGCAGCTCATCGTCGCCGTGAACCGCAAGGTGAACCGCGAGATCAAGCCGATGACCGACAAGGAGCACTGGGGCGTGGTCGATTCGTGGGACTTTCCCGCGGACGGGATCGGCGATTGCGAGGACTACCAGCTCCTCAAGCGCAAGCTCCTGGTCGAGCGCGGCCTGCCGCGCCGCGCCCTGCGCATGACCGTGGTGATCGACGAGCTCAACGAGGGCCACGCGGTGCTGACCGTGCGCACCGACCGCGGCGACTTCGTCCTCGACAACAAGACCAACGCGGTCCTGCCCTGGCAGCAGACGGGCTATGTCTACGTGAAGCGCGAGGGCCACGACAGCATGGCCTGGGTCTCCCTGGGCGGCGTCACCACCCAGCCGGTCGCCACCGCGAACTACGAGTAGGCAGGGACCGCCAGGCCGCCTCCGGCGCGCCGCGCGGCTAGCTCGCGATGTAGTCGCGCATCGCCCGCTGCTCGCTCTCGACCTGGGCGAGGCGGTGCTTCACCACGTCGCCGATCGACACGATGCCGATGAGCCGGCCGTCCTCGACCACCGGCAGATGGCGGAACTTGCCGCTCGTCATCACCTCCATGACCTCGGGAATGAGCATCGTGCGCTCGCAGGTCACGACCTCCCTCGTCATGTGGTCGCGCACGCTGCCCTCGAGGGCGGCGGCCCCGGAGCGGGCGAGCGCCCGCACGATGTCGCGCTCGGACAGGATCCCCGCCACGGGCTGATCGGGGCTCGCCACGACCACGGCGCCGATGCGCCGTTCGCTCAAGGTCCGGGCGGCGTCCGCGAGGGTCCGGTCGGGCGGGATGGTGACGACCTCCGGCCCCTTCTCGGCGAGGATGTGCTGGACGGTCATGGGCTCCCTCCTGGGTCGGGTGGCTCTTGCCCGGCGGGCGGGCCGACCTTCGCGGCGAGTGTGAAGCCGTCGGGGGCCGGATTCAAGCCGTGGGGCCGCGGTCCAGGAGGGGGAAGAGGGCCAGGCCCGCGAGCAGCCCCCCGATATGGGCCTGCCAGGCGATCGCCCCGCCCATGATGCCGAGCGGCCCCGCGAGCAGGCCCACCGCGACGTCGATGGCGAGCCAGACCGCCAGGAAGGCGAGGACCCGCGGGTTGGCCAGGAGGGCCGCGGGCCCCTGGCGCGGGCGCTCGTGCACGGGCCGCCCCTCGGCCCAGGGCGGCACCGGCGCGAACACGAACCAGGCCGCCGCCGCCATCAGCCCCGACACCGCGCCGGAGGCCCCGATCATCGGCTCGACGCGCAGCGGGCCCGCGGCGAACTGGGCGAGCGCGCCGCCCAGCGCCGCCGCCAGCGCGAGAACGAGGAAGCGGATCGCGCCGAGGCGGCGCGCCACGGGACTGCCGAAGGCGGCGAGCCAGAGCACGTTGGTGCCCAGATGGGCCCAGGAGGCATGGAGGAGGGCGTAGGTCGCCGCCGTCCAGGGCCGGCCCTCCCCGTCCGCCAGCACCGCGGCGGCGAGCGGCAGGAGCGCGCGCCCCTCCTCGCCCCGCTCCAGGAGCGCCCCCGCCACGGCGTCGGGCGTCGCGCCTCCGAAGGCGACGGCGAAGCGCGCCGGGACGAAGGCGAGGTCGAGGAGCCAGGCCAGATCCTCGCGGGGGGACAGGAGGCCCCGCCCGACATGGACGAGGACGAGAAGCCCGCCCAGCGCGACCACCGCGCCGGGCAGGTTGAGCATCGGAGGCTCCTGGTCGGATCGGCGTCGGGAAGCGCGGGGCGCGCTTCGCGAGACCACTTGAGCGCAGGACGCCGATCCGGACAGGGCATCTCGGATCGCCGCGGCCGCCGGAGCGCGCCGCCGGCGGTCGCCGGCGGCGCGAAGGTCCCGAGTCGCCCGATCAGTCCGGGATGAAGAAGCGGATCGTCAGCTTCGGCCGCTTCGCCGCCGTCGCGTGGTCCCCGGAGAAGAACCCGACGAAGTCGTCGGCGCCGTCGTCGTCGTCGTCGGTCGCGAACGCGAGCCGGAGCTGCGTCGGTCCCGTCCGGTCGACGAGCGCCACGCCCGCCGCCGAGAGGCTCGCCGAGCTCGTCCCATCGTCCGCCGCCGGCACGGTCAGGGTCGCGACGCTCGCCAGGTAGCCCGAGGACGGCGTCGACTGGAAGTCGCGGTTCTCGAGCGCGAGCTGCAGCCCGAAGTGGCCGGTGACGATGTCCACCTCGAGGGCGCCGAACGTCGTGACGGCGCCGGTGAGCGAGCCCCGCGTCATCCCGAGCGCCACCGAATCGAGCACGGCGTCGTCGGGGAGGTCGCCCGTGGCGAAGGAGAGGATGGAGCGGTACTGCCTCTTTCCGGAGTCGTCGCCGACGCGCAGCGCCGACGTCCCGGCTCCGGCGTCGTTGCTCGACCCGCCGGCGCCGCTCGTCTCGGAGCTCTCGAGGACCCAACCATCGCGGTTCGGCTGCGAGTCGAGGACGAGGGTCTTGCGGAAGTGGGCGACGAGCTCGACGTGCGTGCTCATCGGCACCTGCGTCGCGGCGTCGAGCGGATCGAAGAAGGTGCTCGTTCCCGGGGTCCCGGAGACGACCTCCCAGTGCGAGAAGGCGTAGCCGGAGCCCGGCGTCGGCGTGGCGCTCGCCCAGACGTGGACGACCTCGAACCAGCTCGTGGATCCCGCCGGGGTGACGGTGCCGCCGTTCGCCGGGAACGCCGAGAGCGTCAGCGTGTGGCGCCGCCAGAGCCGCGGCTCGGCCCACGCGGCGATCTCGCCGTCGGCGACGGTGTGGTCGTGGACCTCGAAGAAGATCTCGACCGCTTGGCCCTGCCATTCGGCGAGGTCGACCCAGACCTCGTCCGACCAGGCGTTCTGACGCCAGAGGACGCGGTGCACGGTCTCCATCCGACGGTCCTCGCCGCGCACGTGCACGGCGAACTCGACCCCGTCGTCGACGGGCGCGTCGTCCAGGATGCCGACCCGAAAGACGAGACTCACCGGCGCGTCGGCCGGAAGCTGGATGCGGCGGAAGCGCGCCGTCTTGCGGAGTCCGAGGTAGCTCGACGGCGGCTGCACGATCGCGTCGCGCGCGACGCCGCCCGCGGTCGCGACCGTGTCGCGGAAGAAGTTGCCCGCGAGGCCGAAGTCGGTGTGCTCGTCGTTGAAGTCGTCGGAATCGTAGCCGTTCAGCGGATCGGCGTCGTACGCCTTCAGGTGCGACGAGCCGTGGAGGGTCGCCAGCGCCGGCGCGAGATCGAAGGGGAAGGTGGGCGCGAAGACCGCCGGCGGCTGCGGGCGCGCCACGTTGGCCTGGTCGACCATCAGGTCGCGGAGGTGCTCGGTGAAGAGATTGTCGCGGGCGGCCAGAAGGACGCCGAGATCGAGCTCGTTGCCGAGCTGCGGCGCGACGTGGAGCTTCAACGCCGTGATCGTGCCCGACCAATCGACGTTGGCGCGCAGGTCGACCACGAACCACTTGCGGCCGATGGTGTCCAGGCGGAAGGTCGCGGACGTGTCGGTGTACCAGCTCCCGCCCTTTTGGAACTCGACGGTGAGCGTCGCGGTCTCGAGCGGGGTGATGCCGAGACTCTGCGTGATGCCGGTGTAGCAGGCGAACTGCAGCGCCAGGTAATCCGTTTCGTCGGCGTCCAGCGTGAGCGCCGGCGAGTCGAGCGTGGCCGGACTGCCCGAGCAGAGGAAGCGGTCCTTGCCCGCGTAGAAGATCTTGACGACGTTCGTCGCGGACCAGCCGGCGAGGTTCAGCGTGGCGTCGTCCCGCTCCCAGCGGTCGCCCCCGAAGACGGGATGGGAGGTGGAGCCCCAATAGTGCGGCCAGAGGACGTGCGCGCCCGTCGTCCAGGCCTCGTCGACCGCCTCCTCCATCACGGCAGGGTCCGTGACGAAGGTCGGGCTCGTCTCCGTGCCGCCCTGGCGGTAGGGGTTGTACTCCGCGGCTCCCCAGGCGTCGTCGCGCTGACCGAAGTTCGCGTAGCGCGCCTTGCCGTCGATCACGTTACCGGACTGGTAGATCGAGTGGCCGGCGTGCGCGTGCGACGAGAGCACGTGCATCCACTCCT
>DASPJU010000132.1:0-5040 GCA_035628475.1 Salinarimonas sp.
AGCTGTTCTGCGCCGCGGCCCCGCCGAGCACGCAGCTCGGCACGGCGAGGCAGGCCTGGCGCGCGTTGGCGAAGCCGAAGGCGCCGGGATTGGCGGTCACGGCCTGGAAGGCGGAGTAGATGTCCACCTGGACCACGTTGAGGCCCGTCCCAGCGCGACCGGGCGCAGGCTCGCGTCGAGGGTGCCGTTGAAGGTCGCGGTGGCGAGCGACGCCGCCTGCTGGGCGGCGCCGCCGAGCGCGATGAAGGAGGGGGTGTTGCCCAGGTCGGGCAGGTTGAGGACGACCACGCGCCGCGCGCCCAGCGGCGCGAGGCCCGCCACGGTCCGGGCGACGTCGGTGCCGGCCGCCGTGGCCGCGCCCACGATCGTCGCCTGGCTGGCGCCGGGCGCCTCGACGGCCTGGAAGATGTTGTTGGCGCCGACCCACACCGTGGCGGTGTCGGCCGGCCCGAAGCGCCCGCCCGTCGCCGCGAAGGTGGCGACCTGCGCCGGCAGGCCCGGGGGCAGGGCCACGAGGGTGTCGGTGCGGGCGCCGCCGAAGGCGTAGTTCACGTTGCCGCCGTTGGGGTTCGGCGGAGCGGGCGTGAACCGGGCGAAGGGACCGTAGAGGTACTCGATCCAGACCGGGCCGTTCGAGAAGCGCCCGCCGGCGTAAGGCGCGGGCGGCGTGCCCGTGAACGCGAAGAGGTTGCCGGTGTCGGCGAGGCTGTCGCCGAAGGACACGACGCGGCCGGTCTGGCCATGCGCCGTCGAGGCGAGAAGGGTCAGGGTCAGTCCGGCCAGAAGGGTCTTCACGCGCATGGTCTCCTCCAGGAGCGCTTGTTCTCTCGCTGGCGCACTCCTTCCGGCGCGACCCTAAAGGGGGACGGCGCGCGTCGGCAGTCCCATAAGGCGAAAATGGGGCGACGTGGCGGGCCCGCAACAGCCTCCGTTACGGCACCTGGAACTGCCCGCTCGGGCGGCTCGGCTTCCCGGTCCTGGCGGTCGCATCGCCCTCCCTTGAGCGGGGATGCACCTGTGACGACGCGCAAGGGTCCATCGGACGGTTCTGGAGCCGCCCGACGGCCTCAAGGTCCCCGATCCGTCGCACGTCGTCCCGGAGAACCGGAAACATGTTCTAGGCCCGGGCACCGTCGCGGCGCTCCTCCCGGGCCGCCCCCCAGACCTCCCGGGCGGCGCCGGCGTTCATCGCCGCGATGGCGAGGCCCACCACGAGGTCCGGCCAGGCCGAGCGCCACAGGAAGGCGGTGACCAGCCCCGCCGCCACGATCGCGACATTGGCCAGGGCGTCGTTGCGCGCCGAGAGGAAAGCGGCCCGCGTGAGGCTGCCGGCCTGCCCCCGATGGCGGGCCAGGATGCCGGCGCAGGCGAGGTTCACGGCGAGCGCTCCGAGCCCCGCCAGCGAGAGCGGGAGGGGCGCGGGCGCGACGGGCTCGAGGACCTTCGCCCAGGCGGTCCACAAGGTCGCGAGGCCCGGCACCAGGAGGATCAGCGCCAGCGCCATGCCGAGGCGGGCGCGGGAGCGCGCGCTCCAGCCCAGCGCGAGCGCGATCAGGAGGTTGATCGAGGCGTCCTCGAGAAAGTCGACGCTGTCGGCGATGAGGGAGACGGAGCCGATCGCCAGGGCCACCCCCGCCTCGACGCCGAAATAGGCGAGGTTGAGCCCCGCCACGAGGAGCACCGCGCGCCGCAGCGCCGCGTCGGGTCCGGCGCGCTCCCCCGCCACGTCCCGCCTCAGATGGGATCGGGCCGCCGGCGCCCGAAATCGGGCTCGGGCGTCTCCTGGCCCTGCGTGATGATCGAGCGGCGGATGGCCCGCGTCCGGGTGAATAGGTTGAACAGCGTGTCGCCGTCGTCCCAGCGGATGGCGCGGGCGAGCAGCGCGATGTCCTCGTTGAGCCGGCCCAGCATCTCCAGCACCGCGCCCTTGTTGTGCAGGAAGATGTCGCGCCACATGGTCGGGTCGGAGGCAGCGATGCGGGTGAAGTCGCGAAAGCCGCCGGCCGAGAACTTGATCACCTCGGACTGCGTCACGGTCTCGAGGTCGGCGGCCGTGCCCACGATGTTGTAGGCGATGAGGTGGGGCACGTGGCTCGTGATGGCGAGCACGAGATCGTGGTGTCCCGGCGTCATGATCTCGACGTCCGAGCCCATGGCGGTCCAGAGATCCCGCACCCGCTCCACGGCCGCCTCGGGCGTGCCCTCGGGGGGGGTGAGGATGCACCAGCGATTCAGGAACAGGGTCGGGAAGCCCGCGTCCGGCCCCGAATGCTCCGTGCCGGCCACGGGGTGGGCCGGCACGAAAGCGACGCCCTCGGGCAGGTGGGGCTGGACCTGCGCCACCACCGAGGCCTTGACGGAGCCGACGTCCGACACGATCGACCCGGGCGCCAGCGCGTCGCGGATCGCGGCCGCGACGGCGCCGCAGGCTCCCACCGGCACGCACAGGATGACGTGGTCGCACCCCTCGACCCCCGCGGCGGCGTCGGTCGTGACCTCGTCGGCGATCCCGAGCTCGCGCACCCGCGCCGCCACCGCCTCGTCCCGGTCGACGGCGACGATCGCGCCCGCGAGGTTGAGCTGGCGCGCGGCCCGGGCGATCGAGGAGCCGATGAGCCCCATGCCGACGATCGCCACGCGACCGAAGACGGGGGCGTCGCGGGGCGGTCCGAGGCGGTCGGGCACCGGCCTCACCCCTTCATGAAGGCGCCGAGCGCCTCGATCACCAGGCGGTTGGCCTCCCCGTCGCCGATGGTGAGGCGAAGCGCGTGGGGCAGGCCGTAGGCCTCGACCCGCCGCAGGACGAGGCCGCGGGCGGTGAGGAACGCGTCCGCCTCGGCCGCCGTGCGGCCCTCGGGAGGGAAGTGGATCAGGACGAAGTTGCCGACGCTCGGCGTGACCTTGAGCCCCAGGGCCTCGATCTCGCGGGTCAGCACGGGCAGCCATTCGTCGTTGTGGGCGAGGGCTGCGGCCAGATGCGCGTCGTCCCCGATCGCCGCCACGCCCGCGGCGATGGCCGGCGCGTTGACGTTGAAGGGGCCGCGGATGCGGTTGACCGCGTCGATCACGTGGGCCGGGCCCACCATCCAGCCCAGGCGCAGGGCGGCCAGGCCGTAGATCTTCGAGAAGGTGCGGGTCATGACCACGTTGTCGGAGGTCATGACGAGCT
This sequence comes from Salinarimonas sp., assembly GCA_035628475.1. GTDB lineage: Bacteria > Pseudomonadota > Alphaproteobacteria > Rhizobiales > Beijerinckiaceae > Salinarimonas_A. The sequence goes on from DASPJU010000132.1 coordinate 3,170, forward strand.
CCAGGCCCGAGGCGTAGTCGTTGCGCCGGACATATTCCGCATAGGCCGCGTCCAGCACGAGGAGCACGTGCGGGGGGAGGCCCGCATGCAGGCGCTTGACCTCGTCGAAGGGGAGATAGGTGCCCGTGGGGTTGTTGGGATTGGCGAGGTACACGACCCTGGTGCGCGGCGTCACGGCGGCGAGCAGCGCGTCGACGTCGGCCGTGAGCTCCCGCTCGGGCGCCACCACGGGGGTCCCTCCCGCGGCGAGGATCGCGATGCGGTAGACCAGGAAGCCGTGCTCGCTGAACAGGCCCTCGTCGCCCGGGCCGATATAGGCGGAGGTGAGGAGGGCCAGCAGCTCGTCCGAGCCGGCCCCGCACAGGATCCGGTCCGGGTCGAGACCGTACTTGGCGGCGATCGCCTCGCGCAGCGCCCCCGCCGTGCCGTCGGGATAGAGGGCGAGGGCGCCGGCGCAGGCCCGCACCGCCTCGGCCGCCTTGGGGGAAGGCCCCAGCGGGGTCTCGTTGGAGGAGAGCTTGCGCACCCGCACGCCCGGCGCCGCCTTGGACTTGCCCGGCACATAGGCCTCGATGGCGAGGACGCCGGGGCGGGGGACGGGACGGGCGGACATGGGGCACCTGGGGCTAGCGGCTCGCGAGCCTCGTAGCGCAGCCGCACGGGGGTGTCACGCCCCGAGCGGGGCGGGTGCCCGACGGCGCGTTGACCGGGGCGCGCCTTGGCCCTGCCCCGATCGCCGTGCTTGAATGAGCGCATGACCCGTCCCTCTCGCCGCGCCGTTCTCGCCGGCCTCGCCGCGTCCGCCGCCGCCCCGGCCCAGGCCCAGGCGCTCCCCGAGCCCCAGGCCGTCCCCATCGAGCTCGTCGAGGAGGCGCTCGAATCGGAGGCCGGCATCCGCCTGGGCTCGGGCGGCGACGTCACGATGATCGAGTTCTTCGACACCAATTGCCCCGCCTGCCGCCGCGGGGCCGCGGACCTGCCGGCGCTGCTCGCCGACCGCGACATCACTTATGTCCTGATGAACTTCGCCGTGCTCGGCATGCCCTCCGTCGAGGCGGCCCGCGTGGCGCTGGGCTTCTTCTCGCTCCACGGCCCCGAGGCGAGCCTCGCCCTGCACCGCCGGCTCATGGCCCTGCGGGGAGTCGTGGGGGCCGAGCGGGCGCTGAACGCGGCGCTGGCCCTGGGCGCCGAGGCCCGGGCCCTCGTGCGCGCGGCCGAGTCCGAGGCCGTGGCGGCGCGCCTGCGCGCCGCCCTGCGGATCGGGGAGTCGCTCGGCCTCTCGGTCACGCCCTCCCTGGTGGTGGGACCCGAGGCCTATGCGGGCGACCTCACGCTCGCCCAGAAGCAGGCCCTCGCGGCCCGGACCCGGTCCTGACGGGACGGGCGGCGGGCCCGCGCGAAGACGATTGACAGGGGGGAGCGCCCCGCCCTACAAGGCGCGGCCTGGTGCCGGGGGCTGTAGCTCAGATGGGAGAGCGCTGCAATCGCACTGCAGAGGTCAGGGGTTCGAATCCCCTCAGCTCCACCAAGCCTTCCTTCCAGGTCCTTAACATCCAGAAACAGGTGGACTGCAGGGCGGGCCACCCCTAGTGGCGGCTTCGATGTCACTGGCCAAGGGATGAACTGTGCTATGAGACTGTAATCTCGTAGACATCCTTGGGCGCCAACCCACTTTCTCGAAGCTCCCGGTTATCCCGTCGGCGCCTCGCCTCGAACGCTCGGCGTGGCCGCGTTCGCAGGAGAAGAGCCCTGTCATGCTCTGGCCCAAGAGTTTCGATGAGGCTCGGGAGAGGGACACGAATGACCTGCTGCTGGACTGACGCCTTCCGCGACCGCGAGCAGCGGGTCCGGAAGCCACCGGGCGATGATGC
>DASPJU010000133.1:0-2235 GCA_035628475.1 Salinarimonas sp.
GTCGTCGTCCCTGATATCGTCGTCGAGGGTTTCAAGGAAGAACGACTGCTCGCCGTCCGGCCACAGCATATCGTCGATGGCGTTAGCCAGGGCGCGGGCGGCCTGCATTCCGGTGCCGTCGTAGATGTCGTCCGAGCGGCGGTCGCCTTCCTGCCGCTGCGACGTGAAGCCCAGCCGGCCGGGACTGAACACCCGAGCGAGGTCTTCGCAGTGGTTGTGGTACAGGCCGAGGTCGCGCTGCCCGGCCTTGAAGCGCTTGACCAGCGCATCGGCCCGGGGGTCCCTGTCGTAGCTCACCTAGCCGAGCACCTGCGCCGAGCGGGCCTCGGGGCGTTCGACCGTGGCGGCGCCCAGCTCATCCTCACCCGGGGCGAGGATGGCGGCGCGACGGCCCTTGCGGCGCTTTTCGGCGTCCGCCACTTCCTTGGCGCGCTCCGCGATGGCGGGGTCCTCCCGCGGCGGAGGGGGCGGAGGCGGCGGGGGCGGTGCGGGCAGAGAGGGCGGAGAAAAGCACATGGTCGATCATCCCTGGAAGTCGAATTTGCGGAAGGATTGGCCATAGGCCTCGACTGTCTCCGTCAGCCGGTAGCCTATGGCCTGTAACCACCTGGAACGGACGGAGCCGTTCGCGATGTCGGATTGCTCGATGTAGCCGGTGGAGCCCGCGAGCATCTGTCTGCCCTCGGGCGATTTGCCGAAGCGGATGGCGTCCTTGGTCAGCGGCAGGCCGTAGCGCTCCAGCCGTGCCTCGCTGGCGGTGTTGACGATGCCCGAGGGCGGGACGGCGAACAGGTAAAGCGGGATGTCGTGGACGAAGATGCAGCCGAGCTTGGGGGCAAACCTGAATTGGTCCCTGCACTGTTGCTCACCCATGCCGAAGGTCTTGAGCGCCCAGGCCAGGTCTTCGATGACAAAGCGGTGGGGGTGCGCGAACACCCAATCGATCAGCGCGTCTTTGTACTCTTGCGGCTTGTCCGACAGGATGCGGACGGGCAATCAGTGGACCGCGTTGGCGGGCTGGATGACCCGCATCACCGCCTCGGCTGCGGCATCGGGACCATGCTCGTCGATCAGCTTGTCGCATTCCTGGTCGGTCAGGGTGCGATAGCCCACACCTGAACTGTCCCAGATTTCGCGGGTGCGCCTGCGCAGGCGCTTCAGGTCCTCAGGCCCCAGGTCGGCCAGGAAGCCGCGCTTTGCCACAGAAGGCTTTTGCCCGATCACCATGGCCTCAGCCACGAGGAGCACCGGGGCCGGGTAGGTGACGGGCTCTTTGCCTTCTACGAGAGAGAGAACCACGGGCTTGCGGCCTATCGTGGCGATCTTGTCCTCCAGCCATTTGGGCACGGGAGGGACCCGGTCGGCACCCGGCAGCTTGGCCTCGAATGAGGGTTCACCGATCTTCACCCGCTCCTTGTCGGCCCTGAGGGTCAAGCCCTGCTTGGCGTCCTCGGCCATGAACTGGCGCAGCATCTCCGGCGTCTCGTCGCCCGCGAGCCAGATGGACAGGGTGAGGTGGTCGCCGTAGCGGAGGGTCATACGCGAGGCCAGTGGAGATCGATAAGGCGCTCGCTCAGCCCCATTGCCCGCATGGCTTCGGGCCCGGCAGCGATTGCCGCGTCGAGTGCGGCATCTCGGCGGCGCTTCTCCTCCGTGCCGTAGAGCAACAGCCAACACAGGTCGGCCTGTATCGCCGCGCTGGCTACCTTGCGCCAATCCACGCGGCTGGTCTCGAGGTAGCCCACAGCCTTGCGGATAGCCTCCGCTATCGCCCCCGCACGATCTGGTATTTCGTCGTTCGGTCCGATCACGCCTTCGCCCCGCAGTTGGTGCAATACCCCCGTGCGACATGGGAGCCGCCGCAGGTGTTGCAGAGTGATTCGGGTCGCTCGGTCGTCTCTCCCGGGTGCTTGATGTAGTGGCGGTTGTTGCGGACGCGGGTCACGAAGATTTCCTTCTCGTGCAACCGCTTCCTGATCTCGGCGGCGCGGCCCGCCTCGGCGGTGAACACCTCTTCGTCGCTCATGCGAACATGCCCACGAGCCACAGGACCAGCGCCGCGACGCAGACACCGCCCAGGATGCCGAGCGCGAAACGGGCATCGCCGTCGTCGATGTCCGGGATCATCGCCACGGCCTCAGCGGTGAATACTTGCCGTTCGCTACCGTGGGGCGCGGCGGGCGGCGGAAATCAGGGTCGAACATGACGATGCCGGTCTGGGCTGCCGTGCGCTCC
>DASPJU010000134.1:0-11295 GCA_035628475.1 Salinarimonas sp.
CCAGGGCGAGCCCCACGACGAGCACCGCGGCGATCGCCGCCGTGGTCTGGGCCTGCCAGCCGCCCCAGGCCACGTTGACGGTACCGGGACGCTCCGCGATCCAGGTCGCGCCGAAGGCCGCGGCGAGGAGAAGGGCGAGAAAGACGAGAACGCGCCACATAGGTCCCTGAACTCCTCTAGAGCGGCGTCGCGTGGGGCGGGCACCGCCCTGCGCCGGGGGAACGCGACCGATCGGAATGCGAAGCCGTGATCATGGGGAAACCGCTCTAGCGTGCCGACGGATCCAGGCCGGCGAAAGCTTCGCCGGCCAGGGCGCGGGCGGCCTCGTCGGCCGCCACGCGGGTGCGAAGGCGCTCGCCGAACTCCGCCGACGCCTTGCGCGCGGGCTCCGGCAGGGCCTCGTAGGCCTGGAGCGCCCCGGGCAGGTCGCCCGCATTGAGCGCCCCCTGGACCCTGTCCAGGGCGTCCTTGACAACGTCGGGCGCGGCCTCGCCCGCGGGACGGACCGTGACGAGCCGGTCGGCGAGGCGCCACAGGCCTCCGGTCCAGTCGCCCTGGGGCGCCTCGCCCCCCGTGGTGCGGGCCGCGGGCGGGGTGCGGGACGCGAGGGCGATGCGCTCGGCGGCGGGGCGGAACTCCCGCGCCAGGGCCGCCGCGGTCGGCGCGCCGGCGGCCGCGAAGGGAGCCACCGCGTTCACCCGGGCGCCGTCCGCGCCGCTCCCGCGCAGGACGTCGAGGGCCTGCGGATAGGGCGCGCCGGTGCGAAGCGCGTCGGCCACCCGCTCGGCCGCGACAGCGCGCCGCATGGCGGCCGCCGCGCGGGACGCGCCTTCGGTCGCCTGCTGCAGGGCCCGGCCCTGCTCGGCGAGCCGACCCTCCAGGGCCTTGACCGAATCGGACGCCGCCTTGGCGGCATCCGAGGCCGATCTCGCGCCGTCCGCCGCGGCCTTGGCGGCGTCGGACGCGGCCTTGGCCGCGCCCTCGGCCGCGGCGACGCGGGGGGTGAGGTCCTGGATTGCCTTGGCGTTCGCCTCGGCGGCTGGGGTCGAGGTCGGAGCGGGACGGTCGAGGGCCTGCTGCGCGGTCGCCGTGGCGCGCTCCGCCGCCTGGCGGGCGCCGTCGAGGGCGCCCTGCGCGTTCTTCAGCGCCGCCTCGATCCCGGCGATGCGCTGCTCCAGCGGCGCGAGGGGCGGGCGCTCGGCCACGCGCTGCTCGACCCCGGCGAGGCGCGCCTGAAGGTCGTCGCCCCCGCCCCGGCTCATGTCGTAGGCCGCCATCAGCCCCGCACCCACGACGCCGCCGAGAACGGATGCCGCGAGCAGGGAGCCCAAGCCGAGCCCGCGCTTTCGCGCGGGCTCGGGATGCGCCGACGTGCTCTCGGAGGATCGGGCGCCCGCGAGCGGCACCGAGGAGGCCGCGACGGGCGACGCGGCCGAGGCCGACGGCTCGGGCGCGAGCGGATCGGCCATCGACGCCCCCGTCGGGAGGGGCGCGCCGGATCCGCCGGATTGGGAGGCGCCCTCCCCCGGGACGGGCCCGGCGGGCGCGCCGAGCGGCCCCGCCTCCAATGCCTCCGGGTGCGCAGCGGGCTCGGCGGCCGGCTTGGGACCCGGCTCGCCGCTTGGCGCGACGGGCTGCCCGAGCGGAGCCTCGCCGGCGGAGCCTTCCCCCGCCCCTGCCCCGGTCGCGCCCGATTCGGACGCGGCCTTCGCCTCCGGCTCCGGGCCCGCCATCCCGACGCGCGGCGCGGCGGAGCCGTCCGTCCCGGGGACGGCGGCCGTGGCCTCGGCGGCGGGCGGGGGCGTCTCGATGGCCGTGGCGTCGATGATGGTGGCCCCGCGGCGTCCATCGCGGCGCGGGCCGGAGCTCTGGGGCGGCTTCTTGCTCACGTGATCCTTCCCGGATGCGGCGTCTGACGGCCGACCTTGTGCACACCCTATCGCCAATTGCCACGCTGTGGAATCCGCGATCGGGTCATGGGTCCGCGCCCCAGCGTCCCGCAGGATGCAGGGCGCTCGGGCGAAGCGACAACGCGTCAGGCCCGTCCCGGCTCCCTCGACGATCGCTCGTCGAGGGCGGCCAGCAGCGCGTCCTCGTCGGGACGGGCCGCCGCCACGGGATCCAGGCCCGCCGCGCGCAGGGGCGCCGCCACGTCCTCGGAGAGGCACACATGGCGCGGCGCCCGCAGCGCCGGCCCGAGCCCCTCCTCGCCGGCGAGGGAGAGGAGAAGCGTGGCCGTGCGCCGTGAGAAGTGCAGGATCGTGTCGAGGGTATGGCGGGCGAGCGCCTCCCGGGCGGGTTCCGGCAGGCGCGCCGCCGCCGCGGCCTCGTAGGCCTCCCAGACCGCGACGCGGAAGCCCGCCGCGGCGAGCGAGGCCGCGGGCTCCGCCTTCCGGTCGCGTCCCGCCACGTGCAGGAGGCGGATGCCCCGGGGCAGGTCCGCCGCGGCGAGGCGGGCGAGCCCCGCCGCGTCGCCCGGCCCGGCGCGTACGTCGCGAAAGCCCGCCTCCCGCAAGGTCTGCGCCGTGCGCGCGCCGACCGCGAGGACGGGCAGGTCGCGATCCAGGCCGCCCATGGCCGGCACGGCCTGGGCGCTCGTGACGACAAGCGCGTCGGCCGCGCCCGGCACGGGTTCGCCCGTGGCGCGGATCGCGAGGAGCGGCGCCACCACGGGCTCGTGCCCCATGGCCGCGAGCCTATCCGCCGTGCGCTCGGCGCCGGGGCTCGGGCGGGTGACGAGAACCCTCATGGGAGCGACGAGGGCCAGGAGGCCGACCCGGCCGTGCCGTCCCTCATGCCGAGAAGAACCCTGGCGGCAGGCGGGCGCGGATGTCGTGGCCGGCCTCGGCGCCGAGCCGGGCCGCGTCGGCGCCCGTCCCCGTGCGCGTGGCCTCGACGCTCCGCGATCCGTCGGGGCGCAGCACCAGGCCGCGCAGCGCGATCTCCGCGCCGCTGACCCGGGCGTGCCCCGCGATGGGCGTGCGGCAGGAGCCGTCCAGCACGCGCAGGAAGGCGCGCTCGGCGGCGAGCGCCGTGCCGGTCGGCGCGTCGGCGATGCGGGCGACCGCCTCGCGGGCGCGCTCGTCGCCGGAGCGCACCGTGACCGCGATGGCGCCTTGGCCGACGGCCGGCAGGAACTCGTCGGGGTCGAGCACCGCCGTCACGTGATGCTCGAGCCCCAAGCGCCTGAGGCCTGCCAGCGCCAGCAGCGTGGCGCCGTAATCCCCGCGCTCGATCTTGGCCAGCCGCGTGTTCACGTTACCGCGCAGGAGCCCCACCTCCAGATCCGGCCGCAGGCGCCGGATCATGGCCTGGCGGCGCAGCGACGCCGAGCCGACCCGCGTGCCGCGGGGAAGGTCCTGGATTCGCGCGGCAAGCGGCGAGATGAACGCGTCGCGCACGTCCTCGCGCGGGAGATAGCCCCCGATCGCCAGCCCCTCGGGCAGGTCGTTGGGCAGGTCCTTGGCCGAGTGCACCGCGAGGTCCACGGCACCCTCGAGCTGGGCGATGTCGATCTCCTTCGTGAACAGGCCCTTGCCGCCGGCCTCCGAGAGCGGCCGGTCCTGGATCGCGTCGCCCATCACCTTGATGACCTGGATCGGCAGCTGCTCCTCGGCCCAGCCGAGCGCCGCCATGAGGCGGGCCTGCGTCTCGTGCGCCTGGGCCAGCGCCAAGGGGCTGCCGCGGGTGCCGATCACGAGGATGGAGCGGTCTGTCATCGGCGAGGGGCTCTCGGGCTGGCGTTTGCGTTCCGTGGAGGCGCGACTATAGGGTGACGCCGCCGACCCCGTGAAGCCCGGCCAGCCCCTGGATCCCCTCCCATGCGCGTCCTCGGTCTCGAGACCACCTGCGACGAAACCGCCGCCGCGGTGGTGACCCTGTCCGACGACGGGCGCGGCCACATCCGCTCGGACGAGATCCTGAGCCAGATCGCCGAGCACGCGGCCTATGGCGGGGTGGTGCCCGAGATCGCGGCCCGCGCCCATGTGGAGGTGATCGACCGCCTGGTCGAGCGGGCGCTGGAGACGGCTGGCGTCACGCTCGCCGACATCGACGGCATCGCGGCCGCGGCCGGGCCGGGGCTGATCGGCGGCGTCATCGTGGGGCTCACCACCGCCAAGGCGCTGGCCCTCGTCACCGGCAAGCCGCTCGTCGCCGTGAACCACCTGGAGGGCCACGCGCTCACCGCGCGGCTCACCGACGGCATCGCCTTTCCCTATCTTCTCCTGCTCGCGTCGGGCGGCCACACCCAGCTCGTGGCCGTGCGGGGCGTGGGCGACTACGTGCGCCTGGGCTCGACCATCGACGACGCCATCGGCGAGGCCTTCGACAAGGTCGCCAAGCTCCTGGGGCTCGGCTATCCCGGCGGTCCGGCGGTGGAGCGCGAGGCGCTCAAGGGCAACCCCGAGCGCTTCGACCTGCCGCGCCCCATGATCGGGCGTCCGAAGCCGGATTTCTCGCTGTCGGGCCTCAAGACCGCCCTGCGCCTGGAGGCCGAGCGCATCGCGCCGCTCACGGACGCCGACGTGGCGGATCTGTGCGCCGGCTTCCAGGCGGCGGTGGTGGACACGGTCGTGGACCGGGTCCGGGTGGGGCTTCGCGCCTTCCACGCGCTCGCCGGCCACCCCACCGCCCTCGTGGCGGCGGGCGGCGTCGCCGCGAACCAGACCCTGCGCCGGTCGCTAGAGCGCCTCGCCCGCGAATCGGGCCTGAGGCTGGTCGCTCCCCCCCTGCGGCTGTGCGGCGACAACGGCGCCATGATCGCCTGGGCCGGGATCGAGCGCCTGCGGCTCGGCCTGGTCGACGACCTGTCCGCGCCGGCGCGCGCCCGCTGGCCCCTCGACGAGACCGGCGCCCGCCCATGAGCCTCCCGCAGCGCATCGCCGTGGTGGGCGGCGGCGCCTGGGGCACGGCGCTCGCCAACGCGGCCGCCGCGGCCGGCCGGGAGGTGACCCTCTGGGGGCGCGACCGCGAGGCCACCGCCCGGATGGCCGCCGCGCGCACGAACGAGCGCTACCTGCCGGGGGTGCCGCTTCACGACGGCGTCCGGCCGACGGCGGATCTCGCCCGCCTCGCCGAGGCCGAGGCGGCGCTCCTCGTGACCCCCGCCCAGACCACGCGCGAGATGGCGGCCGCGCTCGCTCCCGTCCTGCCCCCCCATGCCCCCCTCGTGATCTGCGCCAAGGGCATCGAGCGCGGGACGGGGCTGTTCCTGAGCGACGTGGCCGGGCAGGCGCGCCCCGGCGCGCCGGTGGCGATCCTGTCCGGCCCGAGCTTCGCCCACGACGTGGCCCGCGGCCTGCCCACCGCCGTGACGCTCGCGGCCGCCGACGGCGCCCGCGCGGCGGCGCTCGCGGCGGCGCTCTCCGGGCCGACGCTGCGGGTCTATCACGGCGCGGATCCCCGCGGCGCCGAGATCGGCGGTGCGGCCAAGAACGTGCTCGCCATCGCCTGCGGGGCCGTGATCGGCCGGGGCCTGGGCGAGAGCGCCAAGGCGGCCTTGATGGCGCGGGGCTTCGCCGAGCTCCTGCGCTTTTCCGCCGCCTACGGCGCGCGGCCCGAGACCCTCATGGGCCTGTCGGGCCTGGGCGACGTGGTGCTGACCTGCGGCTCGGCGCAATCGCGCAACTTCGCCTTCGGCGAGCGGCTCGGGCGCGGCGCTTCCGTCGCGGAGGCGTCCGGCGGCAAGCTCGTCGAGGGCGCCGCGACGGCGGGGGCGCTCGTGGCCCTGGCCCGGGCGCGTGGCGTCGACATGCCCGTGGCGGAGGCGGTCGAGGCCGTCCTCTCGGGCGACATCGACATCGCGGGCGCCATGGCGCGCTTGATGAGCCGGCCCCTCAAGGCGGAGTGATCCGATGGTCGACGACTTCCTCAAGCGCCTCGTGCGCGGCGCGAAGGCCGCGAGCGGGGTGGTGGGCTCCGACCTGGTCGCGGCGAGCGACCAGGTCTTCGACGGCGAGGGCCGGCGCCTGCCCGTCGTGGCGTTCAAGCGGAAGCGCGGCGAGGAAGGCCTGTTCTTCGAGCTCGCCATGGACGGCCCGGGCGGGCTCTTCCCCGTGCGCATGACTCCCCTCGAGTTCGACGCCTGGCTCGAGTCGCTCGCGCGCCTGCGCGACGCCTCCGCCTCCATGACGGGCGCCGGCCCCGCCCTATCTCGCCCCCCGGCGCAGGAATAGGCGAATCCAGATGGCGTACTGGCTCTACAAGTCCGAACCCTTCAAGTGGTCGTGGGAGCAGCAGGTCGCGGCCGGCGACCGGGGCACGTTCTGGGACGGGGTGCGCAACCACTCGGCCAAGCTGAACCTGCTTGCCATGCGGGTCGGCGACCGGGGCTTCTTCTACCATTCCAACGAGGGCAAGGCGGTGGTGGGCATCGTGGAGGTGATCCGCGAGGCCTATCCCGATCCCTCGGCCGAGCCGGGCGAGCCCTGGGTCGTGGTCGACGTCCGGGCCGTCGAGCCCCTGCCCCGCCCGGTGACGCTCGCCGACGTGAAGGGGGAGCCGAGGCTCGCGGGCATGGCGCTGCTGAAATATTCGCGCCTGTCGGTGCAGCCGGTGACGGAGGAGGAGTGGGGGATCGTGTGCCGGATGGGCGGGCTGGGAGGGTAGCTCTTGTCATTCCGGGGTAGGCCGAACGCCTGAGCCCGGAACAAACGGCTGGCTTGCATCCGCGATCGGGCCCGGTCTTGCCGTCCTCCCCGGTCGTGGGTTCCGGGCTTCGCTGCGCGACCCCGGAATGAGGGACGGGGCTCCCCCATGTTGGAAGGGGCTCACGCGCCCCGCAGCATCCGCTCCGCAGCGTCGACGAAGACCTGCGCGCCCAGCACGATGTCCTCCTCGGCCGTGTCCTCGGTCCAGTGGTGGCTGATGCCGCCGATGGAGGGCACGAACAGCATGGAGGAGGGCATGACGCGGGCGAGATATTGCGCGTCGTGGCCCGCCCCGCTGGGCATGCGCAGGGACCGGCCGCCGGCAGCCGCCTCGATGCAGTCCTGGAGGCGGGCGTCCATGAGCGCGGGAGTCGACTGGCCCATGACCTCCAGGGCGAGGGGGCAGGGCCCCGTCCGGCTCGCCTCCTCGACCAGGGCGCGCAGCTCGGCATCGAGGCGCTTGAGCGTATCCGGGTCCGCGTCGCGGAACTGGAACAGGGCCTCGGCCCGGCCCGGGATGATGCTCGGCGCGCCGGGCTCCAGATTGATCCGCCCGCAGGTCCAGACCGTGCGCTCGCCCGCGATCCCGGGGAAGCGCCGGTCGATGGCGGACAGGAGGCGCACCAGGGCGAGGCCCGCGTCGCGCCGGCGCGCCATGCTCGTGGTGCCGGCGTGGTTCTGCGCGCCCTCGGTGGTGATCCGGTACTGCCAGATGGCGACGATGGCGGTGACGACCCCGATCTTCAGGCCCGTGCTCTCGAGCGTGTCGCCCTGCTCGATATGGGCCTCCAGGTAGCCCACATGACGCCCCGGCTCGTGCAGGACCCGCTCGCGGCCCGCATAGCCCGCGCGGGCGAGCGCGTCGCGCAAGGGGGTGCCGTCGTAGCGGTTCGCCGCCCGGTCGATGTCCTCCTGCGGGAGGAGCCCCACATAGGAGCGGCTGCCCAGGAACGAGCCGAAATGGCCCTCCTCGTCGAACCAGGCCGCGACGTCGACGCCCAGATCCCGGGTCTCGGGGTCCTCGGCGAAGGCGCGGGCCGCCTCCAGGCCGTAGACGATGCCCAGCGCCCCGTCGAGCCAGCCGGCCTCGTTCTGGCTCTCGACGTGCGAGCCGGTCAGCAGCTTGGGGCCGGGCGCGCGCGAGAGGCCGAAGACGCTGCCGATCCCGTCGATGCGGGCCTCCAGCCCCGCCGAGGCCAAGCGCTCGGCGAACCAGGCCCGCGCCGCCACGTCCTGGGGCGAGAGCGAGGGGCGGTGGACGCCCGTCCTGAAGCGGCCGAAGTCGCGCAGCGCGTGCAGGTCGGCAAGCAGGCGGGCGGGGTCGATGCGGGGCATGGGCGGCCTCCCGGTGGCATGATCCGGGTGTCGCAGGACGCGGCCCCGGGCACAAGCCGTCAGGCCACCGCCTCGCCGTGCATCTGCAGGCGCACCAGCCTGGCATAGGCGCCAGCCCGGGCCTGGAGCTCGTCGTGCGACCCCGTCTCGATCACCCGCCCGCCCTCCATGACCACGATGCGGTCGGCGTCGCGCACGGTGGAGAGGCGATGGGCGATCACGAGCGTCGTGCGCCCGCGCATCAGCTCGGCGAGCGCGGCCTGGACGAGGCGTTCCGATTCCGCGTCCAGCGCCGAGGTCGCCTCGTCCAGGAGCAGGATCGGCGCGTTCTTCAGGAAGGCGCGGGCGAGCGACACGCGCTGGCGCTCGCCGCCCGAGAGCTGCGTGCCGCCGGGCCCGACCACGGTGTCGTAGCCTCCCGGCAGGCGGGCGATGAAGTCGTGCGCGGCCGCGGCGCGGGCCGCCGCCTCGACGGCCTCCGGCGGCGCGCCCGGACGCCCGAAGGCGATGTTGTCGCGCACCGTGCCCTCGAACAGCACCACGTCCTGCGTCACCACCGCGACGGCGTCGCGCAGGGACGCGATGGAGACATCGCGGATGTCCTGCCCGTCGACGAGGATGCGCCCCTCGCCCGCGTCGAAGAAGCGGGGCACGAGGGCGAGCAGAGTGGATTTGCCCGAGCCTGAGCGCCCGACCAGCGCCGTCGTGCGCCCGCCCTCGGCCACGAGGTCGATGCCAGCGAGCGCGGCCGCGTCGGCCCGGTAGCGGAAGCCCACGCCCTCGAAGCGCACCTCGCCCCGCGTCACCGCCAGCGGACGGGCGTCGGGCCGGTCCACGATGGTGGGCGCGGTGTCGACCACCTCGTAGTAGCGCTTGAGGGCGGCGGCGGCCTCCTGGACCACGGCGTGGAGATTGCCCAGCCCCCGGATCGGCTGCGCGGCGAGCAGCAGCGCCGAGACGAACCCTGTGAAATCGCCGATCGTGGTGGCGCCGCGCCCGATGCGCCAGCCGATCAGCGCCAGCACCGCCGCGACCCCGACGCCGCCGCCGATCTCGAGGAGCGGGTCGAGGCGGGCGCGGGCGTTGGCCGCCTTCATCTTGAGCCCCCGCACGCCCTCGAAGGCCCCGGCGACCCGTCCCTTGAGATAGCCCTCCAGCCGATAGGCCTTGGCGACGCGCGCTCCCGCGAGGCTCTCGGACACGAGGCCCGCCATGGCGCCGACCTGCTCCTGAGTCGCGGTCGAGACGTGGCGCAGCTTCTTGCCGATGCGGGCGATGGGCGGGGCCACGATGGGGGCCAGGATCCCCGCCGCGAGCGTCGCGACGGGGTCGATCCAGAGCATGGCGCCCACCAGCGCCGCGATGGTGAGGACGTCGCGCACCAGCACGGTGGCCAGCCGCGTCAGCATCTCCTTGATGTAGCCGAAGTCGGTGGTGAAGCGTTGCGTCAGCGCCGCCGCGCTCTCGCGCCCGAGCACCGCGAGATCGGCGTCGATGAGGCGCGCGTAGAGGGCCGCCTGCATGTCGGCCTCGATGCGGGTCACCACCCGGTTGACCAGCACCACCTGCCCGTAGAGAGCGAAGCCCTTCAGGGCCGTCACCGCTACCACCACGAGGGGCGCCCATTGTATCGCCGCCATGTCGCGCCGGTCGAAGGCGTCGAAGGCGTATTTGATGAGGAGCGGATAGAGGCTCGTCGCCGCCGCGCCCACCGCGATCAAGCCCAGGATCAGGAGCAGCGTCGGGCCGTGCGGGCGCACCCATTCGCGCCAGAGGCGCATGAGGATCGGGGCGGTGTCGCCCGTCACGGGCAGGAGCGGTTTCGCCATGGCCGGAGCGCGCTAGCACGCGCGGGCGCCGGCGACAATCGAGCCCTCGACCGGGGGAGGCCGCGCTCCCCGCGCGGCGTCGGCGAACAATCTTGGCCGTAGGCTCAAGCACTCACATAGTCGTTACGGACGCGGTGACGCATTTTCGTCAAGGTCCGTTGAACCTCGACCGCTTGAGCTGCGTTGGCATGACAAGCACATCGAGGGAATACTCACATGCGCCGCATCGCCTTCGCCCTGGCCGGGCTTCTTTGCTCGGCCACCGTCCATGCGTCTCCATGGGACGCCGCCTCCACCCGCTATGCGTCCTATCAGGATCCCCTGGTCAATACATACCAGCAGCCCGACGACCAGGACTATTTCCGGCCTCAGGCCGCGGCCGAGCCGCGCCAGCTCGTCACCTTCGACACCCGCTGGGCGCCCGGCACCATCGTGATCTCGACCAACGAGCGCCGCCTCTTCTACGTGACGCAGCGCGGCCAGGCGATCCAGTACGCGGTCGGCGTGGGCCGTCCCGGCTTCGAATGGGCGGGCACGAAGACGGTGAGCATGAAGCGGGAATGGCCGGATTGGCGCCCGCCGGCCGAGATGCTCAAGCGCCGCCCCGACCTGCCGCGCTACATGCCCGGCGGCCACGACAACCCGCTCGGCGCCCGCGCCCTGTATCTGGGCTCCTCGCTCTACCGGATCCACGGCTCGAACGAGCCCGAGACCATCGGGCAGGCGGTGTCGTCGGGCTGCATCCGCATGACCAACGAGGACGTGACCGACCTCTACAGCCGCGTCCGCGTCGGCACCCGCGTCGTCGTCCTGCGCTGATCCCCCAGCCGGGATCGGGAGCCGCCCTGCAGGGCGGCTCCCTCACGTGCCCGTCATGCGCCGCAGCGTCGGCACGAGATGCTCCAGCACGTAGGGCTTGGCCACGAAGGCCGCCCCCTCCGGCAGGGGCCCGGAGCTCGCGTCGGAATGGCCTGACATCATCACCACGGCGACGCCCTCGAACCGCTCCCGCGCGAGGCGCGCCAGCTCGAAGCCGTCGATCGGCCCCGGCAGGTGCGCGTCCGTGACGAGGGCGGCCACCGCGCCCGCATCCAGGTAGGCGATCGCCTCGTCGGTGCTGCCGGCGCCCTGGACCCGGAAGCCCGCCGCCTCGAGATGCGCCGCGATCGCCTCGCGCTGATGCGTCTCCTCCTCGACGAGGAGAATGGCCGGGCCGCCTGAACCGGATGTCATGGATCGCTCCTTAATCTCGTTCCCACCCCTGCGAGGCAACGCGTCGGGCGCCGTGAACGATACGGCCGGGCGCGCCTTGAAGCCGCGCCGCATCCCATCCTATAGCGGGGGGCCGGCTTGGACGAAGGCCGGGACCGCCCCGCCGCCGCTTCCCGTGGACCGGAACGCCCCCTATGCATGGCCGTCCCCCGCCCTCGGACGACGTCCTTCCCCGCGAGGGGGAGATGAGCGCGCTCATGCGCGCCTTC
>DASPJU010000135.1:0-6351 GCA_035628475.1 Salinarimonas sp.
GATCGAGTCGCTCGCCGAGCGCGCGCCCGCGCTGGCCGCCCATGCCGCGCTGGCGAGCGGCGCGCTGGCGCTGCCGGTGGCGCACAATCCGGGCGACGGCATCCTCTGGTTCCGCCCGGAGCTGGCGCGAACCGTGCGCTAGGGCGGCGATCCGGGCCGCAAGGCGGAGATCGAGCGCGAGACCGGCCAATTCACCCCGCGCAAGTCCTTCGCGACGTGGAGCGAGATCCTGCGCGGCCGCTGCCGGCCCTGGACGCCCATGGACAGGCGCGTCGCCCTGGAATGCCGCCGGGTCGTGGTGCGGGCGCTCCTGCGGCAGGCCGAGACCGAGCTGATGCGGATGGCGGTCGTCGATCCCCTCACGGGGCTCCCCAACCGCCGCGCCCTCGACGATCGGCTGGCATGCTGGCGGGCCACGACGCCGCGCCCGGGCGCCGCGCTCCTGTTCTGCGACCTCGACCGCTTCAAGACGGTCAACGACTCGCTCGGGCACGCCGCCGGGGACGAGCTCCTGGTCCAGGTCGCCGATCGCCTGCGCGGCCTCGTGGGGCCTCGCCAGGCCGCGGCGCGCCTGGGAGGCGACGAGTTCGCAGTCTTCTGCGAGGACGCGGACGGGACCGCGGCGCTGGCGCTCGCCGCCCGGGTCCTGTCTTCCTTCGACGAGCCTCTGGTGATCGAGGGCCGCCCGCACCGGGCGGGGGTCAGCATCGGCATCGCCTGCGCCGGATCGACCCCCGAAGGCGACCTCCTGCGGGAGGCCGACGCCGCGATGTATGCGGCCAAGCGGGCGGGCGGCAACCGCGCCGTCGTGTTTCGCCCGGAGCTCGGCGCGACGGTGTCTCGCACCCTGCGCATGGAGCAAGACCTGTTCGGCGCCCTCGAGCGGGGGGAGATGGCCCTGTTCTACCAGCCGATCGTCTCGCTGCCGGGCGCGCGGATCGTCGGGTTCGAGGGCCTGCTGCGCTGGCGCCATCCGGAGCTCGGCTTCGTGAGCCCCGCCGAGTTCATCCCCGTGGCGGAGGAGACCGGGCTAATCAACCGGATTGGGCGCTGGGCCGTGGAGGAGGGCGTGGGTGAGCTGGCCCGCTGGCCGATGGGCGTGCGGCTGTCCCTCAACGTGTCGCCCCGCCAGCTCCTCGACGGCGGGTTACCCGAGCACGTGACCGACACGCTGCGGCGGCGCGGCGTCGGGGCCGAACGGCTCATCCTGGAGGTGACCGAGGGCACCCTCATGGAGCAGCGCGCCGTCCACGAGCTCGCGCGCCTGCGCGAGGCGGGCCTGCGCATCGCGGTCGACGATTTCGGCACGGGCTATTCCTCGCTGGCCTATCTGCAGCGCCTGCCCATCGACGTGATCAAGATCGACCGGGCCTTCGTGACCCCGCTGGACGACGACGAGCGGGCGGCCCGCTTCGTGGCGATGCTCATCGGGCTCGCCCACAGCCTCGATCTGGGGATCGTGGCCGAGGGCGTCGAGACCCCGGCCCAGCTCGCGGCCCTCCAGCAGGCGGGCTGCGACCACGCCCAAGGGTTTCTGTTCTCGCGGCCCGTGCCGGTCGAGGCGATCGAAGGACTGCTCGGCGCCGCATGGCGGCGCGGGGCGCGAAGCCCCCCGAGGGGGTGACGGCGGACCGTCGCGGCCCATATCCATGGGCCCCGCCCCGCAGCCAGCGAGCGCCGCCATGCCCTCCGACGCCTATGCCAGCCTCGACGCCACCGCCTTGGCCGCGCTGGTCGTCCGGGGCGAGGCGAGCGCCGCCGAGCTCGTCGAGGAGGCGATCGCCCGCATCGAGCGCGCCGAGCCCGTCCTCCACGCCATGACGGAGCGGGTCTTCGAGCGCGCCCGGGCCGAGGCGCGCGAGCCCCAGCGCAAGGCCGGGCCCTTCGCCGGCGTTCCCTTCCTGCTCAAGGACAACGTCCACGTCGCCGAGGGCGTGCCCTACCACAACGGCAGCCGGATCTGGCGCGGCTGGCGCCCGCCCGCCGACAGCGAGATGGTCCGCCGCTTCCGCGCCGCGGGCCTGATCGTGCTCGGCACCACCCGCGTGCCGGAGCTGTCGCTCACCCCCGTGACCGAGCCCCGGGGCCGGCATCCGGTCGCCAATCCCTGGGCGCCCGACCGGACCGCCGGCGGCTCGTCGGGAGGCGCGGCGGCCCTGGTGGCGGCGCGGGCGGTGCCGATGGCGCACGGCACCGACGGAGGCGGCTCGATCCGCATCCCCGCCTCCTGCTGCGGCCTGTTCGGCCTCAAGCCCAGCCGGGGGCGCACCCCGAACGGTCCCTATGCCGGCGAGGCCTGGCACGGCGCGACCGTGGGGCACGTCCTGACCCGCAGCGTGCGAGACAGCGCGCGCCTGCTCGACGCCATCGCCGGTCCCGACCTCGGTGCCCCCTATGGCATCGCGCCCCCGCCGCGCCCCTTCGCCGAGCTGGCCGAGGCGGCGCAGGGGCCGCTTCGGATCGCGGTCTGCGCGGACGCTCCCAACGGCGCCCCCGTGGACCCGGAGTGTCGGGCCGCCGTGGAGGCCGCAGGGCGGCTCTGCGAGGAGCTGGGACATCACGTCGAGGGGGCGGCACCTCCCGTCCCGGCGGGCTACTTCACCTGGTTCCTCACCGTGTTCCTGGCCGCCGTCGCGCAGGAGATCGCCTTCGCGGAGGAAGCCACGGGCGTCAAGGCGCGCCGCGACGAGCTGGAGCACGCCACGGTGCTGGCGCGCGACCTCGGCGCGGCCTTCACGGCGGCGGATTTCTCCCTCGCGCTGGAGCGCCTGCACCGGGCGACGCGGTCGATCGCGCCCTTCTTCGAGCGCTATGACATCCTGCTCACGCCGACGCTGGCCCGCGTGCCGGTCCCGCACGGGGCGTTGGCGCCGCAGGGCGCGGAGGCCGCGCTGCATGCCTTCGCGGCGAGGATCCGGGCGGGGCGGCTGATGCGGGTCGGACCCTTCCTGGAGCAGGCGGCCGAGCGCACCTTCGCCTTCGTGCCGTTCACGCCGGTCTGGAACGTCACCGGCCAGCCGGCCGCGAGCCTGCCCCTCCACTGGACCCCTGGGGGCCTGCCGGTCGGAGTGCAGGCGGTGGCGCGATTCGGCGAGGAGGGCACGCTGCTGGCCCTCGCCAGCCGGATCGAGGAGGCGCGGCCCTGGACGGACCGAGCGCCTCCCCTGCCCTGATCAGAAGCGGCCGAACTCGTCGCTTCTGGGAATGCGCCCCTGCGGGGTGTGGTCGTCGATGGCGCGGGGCAGGTCGCGGGCGAGGCGCGAGAGCAGCTCGTCGCGCGACAGGCCCGTGCGCCGCTGCAGCTCCTCCAGCACGTCGGGGCCGATGGCCCGCTCGAGCTGCTGCGGGGCGACCTCCCGGTTGGGGCCCGTGGCGACCCAGGAATCGGCGACCTCGCCGTGCCCGTTCTGACGGAAGCGGTCCACCACCTCGCCGATGCCGCCGCCGAGCAGGCCGCCGAGGCCTCCGGCGCCGGCGCCGCCGAGCAGCCCGCCCAGTCCGCCGCCCAGTCCGCCGCCCATGCCACCGCCCATGCCGCTACCCATGCCGCCGGGCTGGCCCGCAGCGCCGCCCATGCGCCCGGGAGATTGACCGCTCGCCTGGCCGCCGCCCTGCGCGCCCGAGAACATCTCGGCGAGCTTGTCGCGATTCTGGTAGCCCGCGACGGCGAGCAGCCCGAGGAGGGCCGTCATCGAGGGAAAGCCGTTGCTCATGGTGTCGTGCCTCCTGTTTCGCCTCGGCAACGGGGAGCAGGCGGCAGGGTTCCGAAGCGCGGGGCCGACCGGCCCTCAGGGGCCGCGCGCCTCCAGCCTCGGCCAGGGCCGAACCGTGATGTCGCCCTCGGTGTAGAAGATCACGCGATAGGGCCGACGGGCGTCGCCGTCGCGGGAGAAGCCGCCCTGGCAGACCACGAGGGCCACGCGGCCCTCGTGCTCGAAACCGTGCTCGACCACGTCCACGACCCGGGCGCAGCCGAAGCCCTCGTCCCGGATCTTGAGCGCCAGCACGTGCCGCCACGGCTGCAGGGCGTCCACGTCGCCGGCGGACGCGGCCTCCAGGAAGGCGGGCACGAGAAACGGGGCCAGCAGCATGGGCCGCTCCGCAGGACTCGTCGTGCCCGATGCTAGCACGGGGCCGCGCGCGAGGCACCTGCGGGCCGAACCGCGGCCGCGAGCGCGGAACGTCCGCCTTCAGCGGGCCAGCTCGGCGCGCACCGAAGCGGCGCCGCGGGCGAGCGCGGCGAGCTTGGCATAGGCGACGTCGCCCGCCATGGGCGCCATCCCGCAATTGGTGCAGGGGAAGAGCTTCTCGGGCGCCACGAAGCGCAGCGCCTCGCGGATGGTGGCGGCCACCTCCTCAGGGCTCTCCACGGCATTGGAGGCCACGTCGATGGCTCCCACCAGCACGTCCTTGCCCTCTAGGAGGCGGATCAGGTCGATGGGCACGCGGGAATTGCGGCACTCGAGCGAGACCTGGTCGACGGAGCTGCGCGCAATGACGGGGAAGGTCTCCTCGTAATGGCGCCATTCGGCGCCCAGCGTGCCCTTCCAGTCCACGTTCGCCTTGATGCCGTAACCGTAGCAGATGTGGACGGCCGTGGTGCAGGTCAGGCCCCGCTTGGCCTCCTCCAGGGCCGCCATGCCCCATTCGGCGACCTGGGGCATGTAGACGTTCCAGGCCGGCTCGTCGAACTGGATCACGTCGACGCCGAGCGCCTGGAGCTCGCGCGCCTCCTCGTTGAGCGCGCGGGCGAAGGCCATCGCCAGGTCCTCGCGCCGGCCGTAATGCTCGTCCGCGATGGTGTCGACGATCGTCATGGGCCCGGGCAGCGTGAACTTCAGCTTGCGGGTCGTGTGGGCACGCGCCGCCTGCGCCTCGCGGGCATGGACGGGCCCCTTGCGGCGGATCGCGGCCACGACGGTCGGCACCTCCGCCTTGTAGCGGTCGTTGCGGATGCCCATGAGCGTCTTCTTGTCGAAGTCGATGCCGTCGAGGTTCGCCAGGAAGCCGTGCACGAAATGGACGCGCGCCTGCTCGCCGTCGCCGACGATGTCGATGCCCGCGTCCTCCTGGAGCTTCACGGCGAGGATCGTGGCGTCGATCTTGGCCTGGGCGAGCTCCGGCTCGGACACCTTCCAGGGCGCCCAGAGCCGCTCGGGCTCGGCAAGCCAGCGGGGCTTGGGCAGGCTGCCGGCGATGGTGGTCTCGAGCATGGGCGCCCTCTTGTCGTTACGGAATGTCCCGTCTAGCAGGTCGGGCGTCCCGCGGGCCAGAGGGCATGCCGGCCGGGCGCGGCGCTAGCGCGTGCCCGACACGGGCGCCGCCCGCAGGCGCGCATAGGCCCCCGGGATCGCCTCGATCGCCTGCGCGAGGCTGCGCCCGGTACCGAGCAGCCAGCGCACGTCCGGGCTCGTCACGTACCAGAGCCCGGAGCGCCCCTGGCGCGCCTCCAGGCGGATGCTGCGGCCGTCCACGGTCGCGAAGGCGACCGCCGTCTCGATCCTAGCCATCGACCTCCCCCGTCGAAGGCCGGGTGGTTAGCGCATTCCCGCGCCGGACGCGAGGCTCTCTGGAGAGGGACAGGCATGCGGCGGGCGCGTCTCGGCTCCCGCGAGGCGGCGCCTCACCCCTTGGGGAATTCGAGCCCCATCTCCCGGTAGCGCTCGGGGTCGTCGGCCCAGTTCTCGCGCACCTTCACGAAGAGGAAGAGGTGGACCGGCGCCTCCGCGGCCTCGGCGATGTCGCGGCGCGCGGCCTGGCCGATGGCCTTGATGGTCTGGCCGGACTTGCCCAGCACGATCTTGCGCTGGCTCTCGCGCTCCACGTAGACCGTTTGCTCGATGCGCACCGAGCCGTCCTTGCGGTTCTCCCAGCGCTCGGTCTCGACGGTGGATTCGTAGGGCAGTTCGTCGTGGAGGCGCTCGTAGAGCTTCTCGCGGGTGATCTCGGCCGCCAGCATGCGCAGGGGCGCGTCGGAGACCTGGTCCTCCGGATAGAGCCACGGTCCCGGGGGCATGTCCCGGGCCAGCACCTCGCGCATGCGCGCGACGCCGCTTCCCGTGAGGGCCGAGACCATGAAGGTGTGGTCGAAGGGAAGGCGCTCGTTGAGCTCGGCCGCGATCTCGAGCAGGCGCGGGCGCTCGATGAGGTCGACCTTGTTGAGGATGAGGCCCTTCTTCTGCTTCAGCTCGGGCAGGCGGGCGAGGATCGCCTCGCCCTCCTCGTCGAGGCCCCGGCGCACGTCCACGAGCAGGCAGACCACGTCGGCGTCGCCCGCGCCGCCCCAGGCGGAGGTCACCATGGCGCGGTCGAGCCGGCGCTTCGGCTGGAAGATGCCCGGCGTGTCGACGA
>DASPJU010000136.1:0-8735 GCA_035628475.1 Salinarimonas sp.
GATCTCTTTTGCGACCGTCACCCCGTCCTTGGTGATGCGCGGCGCGCCGAAGCTCTTCTCGATCACCACGTTGCGGCCCTTGGGGCCCAGCGTCACCTTCACGGCGTCGGCGAGGATGTCGACCCCGCGCAGCATCTTCTCACGCGCTTCGGCGGAGAACTTCACGTCCTTGGCAGCCATGTCCATCACTCCGTATCAGACATGTTTCTCGAACGAGGCCCCGATCAGGCGGCCTTCTTCTGGGTCTCGACGTGCTCGAGCACGCCCATGATGTCGGACTCCTTCATGATGAGGAGGTCCTGGCCGTCGATCTTCACCTCGGTGCCCGACCACTTACCGAACAGCACCCGGTCGCCGACCTGGACGTCGAGCGGCTGAACCTTGCCGTTCTCGTCGCGGGCGCCCGGCCCCGCGGCGATCACCTCGCCCTGCTGCGGCTTCTCCTTGGCGGTGTCCGGGATGATGATCCCGCCGGCGCTCCTCTCCTCCGCCTCGATGCGGCGGACGACGACGCGGTCATGCAGGGGACGGAACTTCATCTTGGTCCTCCGAAATTGCGAGTCAGATGATCGTCTCGGACCCGCGGCGGCCTTGATCCAAGCGCCGCCGTAGTGATCCGGGCGATGAGCTAGGAGCCTGGGAATCGCCGTTCAAGGCCCTCGCGGAAAAAATTTGGCAGTCGTCATGTCACAGTGCCAAGCGAAGCGTTAGCGTCTTTGTCAGCACTTCCTCGCAGCGGCTGCTAAGCCCATGGAACAAAACGGACTTTTGCAGATTTAGCTTGAGCGTGGCAACGGCTTTGCATCACCCTCCGTGATGCGGCGCCGATGCCGGTCCGTCACTTGCGCGAGGAGGTCCCATGGTCTCGAAGGAGTTCATCCGTCAGCTCGAGGGTTACGGGCTGACCACCGCGACAATCCTCTACCGGATGCCCGACCATCTGGCCGTGCTCCAGTCCTATGTCTGGCAGGAATACGACCTCGCGCCGCGCTTTCCTGTCCTGCACGAGTTCCTCGGCTTCTGGACGCGGGAGCTCCAGGGTCCGCTCCATTCGGTGACGGTCGCGCATTCGCGCCTGATCAAGCCGGCGGAGTTCAAGACGGTCGACGGGGTCCTCACCCTGCACTGAGGGACCGGGCCCCGGGCGCAATCCCCGACTCGCGGGCGCGGAGGCGCGGCCCTAGCCTGCGCCCGTCCCAGCCACCGGAAGGATCGATGGTCCGCGGCCTGAGCCACATGACGTTCATCGTACGCGACCTCGACCGCACCGAGGCGATGCTCGTCGCCGTGCTGGGCGCCCGCAGGGTGTACGACAGCGGCGACGAGACCTTCTCGACCTCGCGCGAGCGCTTCTTCCTCGTGGGCGGCGAGCCGGGCGATCCGGATGCACCTGCCCCGATCTGGATCGCGATCATGGAGGGCGAGGCGCTGCCGGCCCGGACCTACAATCACGTCGCGTTCAAGATCGAGGAGGCGGACGTCGAGCGCTGCCGTGCGGCCATCGGCGCGCTCGGCCTGGACATCCGGGAGGGGCGGCCGCGGGTGGAGGGCGAGGGGCGCTCGATCTATTTCTACGATCACGACGGCCACCTCTTCGAGCTGCATACGGGCACGCTCGCGGAGCGGCTCGCCCGCTATGCCGGCGGGCGTCGGGTCCCGGGCAGGACAGGCGGCTAAGAGCGCCCCGGACCGGCGCGGCGCCACCTTTCGCGCGCGCGTTGGCTGGGTTACAGACGGGGCCCGCCGTCCCGAGCTCCGTACCCTTGCCCGTCACCCGCACCTCCGACATCCTTCGGTCGCTCGCCGCGCACCGGGGCGAGCGCCAGACGGTCGGCGAGATCGTGGGCGTGCTCCGCGACCGCGCCTTCGCGTTGCTCGTGGTGCTGCTGGGGCTGCCGAACTGCTTGCCCATGCCGCCGCCGATCCCGCTGGTCTGCGGCCTCCTGCTCGCCTTCGTGGCGATCCAGATCGCCGCCGCGCGAGCCACGCCCTGGCTTCCCCGCGCGCTCCTGCTGCGGTCGCTGCGCCAGACCGACGTGAATCGTGCGGTCGAGCGCGCCACGCCCGTGTTCCTGCGGCTCGAGCGCGTATCGAAGCCCCGGCTCCTCGTCTTCGACACGGCCTTGGCCATGCGCATGATCGGCGTGGCGCTCCTGGCGCTCGCCTTCGGGCTCCTCGTCGCGGCGCCGATCGTCGGGCAGATCCCCCTGGGCCTCGCGGTCTGCCTCGTGGGGCTGGGACTCGTGGAGCGGGACGGGATCGCGGTGCTGGCGGGGCTCCTGGTCGGGGCGGTCGGCCTCGCGATCAGCGCCGGCTTCGTCTACGCGATCCTGCTCGGGATCCTGCGGCTGACCTGACAGGCGTCACGCCGCGGATGCTGCGCTCTCGGGGCGGGGCGGGGCGATGCCCAGCAGCACGTCGACCTCCTCGGCGGGGATCGGACGCGAGAAGAGGTAACCTTGGAGCTGGTGGCAGCCTAGCGCCTGCAGGAAGCGGTGCTGCTCCTTGGTCTCGACGCCCTCGGCCGTGACCGTGAGGCCCAGCGCCCGGCCCAGATGCACGATCGAGTGGACCAGGATGGCGGATTCGCCGGTGGCCTCCATCGACTCCAGGAAGGAGCGATCGATCTTGATCTTGTCGAAGGCGAAGCGGCGCAGATAGATCAGCGACGAATAGCCGGTGCCGAAATCGTCCAGCGCCAGGTGAACGCCGAGCGCCCGCAGCTCCATCATGGCGGCTTCCGCCGCGTCCGCGTCCTCGACGACCACGCCCTCGGTGAGCTCCAGCTCGAGCCGCGTCGGGTCGAAGTCCGTCTCCTCCACCGCCTCCACCACCTTGGCGACGAAGTCGCGATGGCGGAACTGGATGGGCGAGACGTTCACCGCGATGCGCAGGCCCGGCCAGCGCTTGCCGTCGCGGCAGGCCCGCCTCAGGACCCATTCGCCGAGCGGGATGATGAGGCCGCGCTCCTCCGCCATGGCGATGAACCGGTCGGGGGCGATGAGCCCGTGCGTCGGATGCGGCCAGCGCACCAGGGCCTCGAGGCCCACCACGGTGCGACCGTCGGAGGAGAACAGCGGCTGGTAGTGCAGGGTCAGCCCGTCACTGGCGATGGCCTCGCGCAGGTCGTCCTCGACGATCTTGCGCATGCGGATCGCCTCGTCCATCTGCGTCACGAAGAAGGAGGCGCGGTTCCGGCCCTCGCTCTTGGACTGGTAGAGCGCGGTGTCCGCGAGCCGCATCAGACCCTCCCGGTCGAGCCCGTGCTCGGGGGCGAGCGCGATGCCGATCGAGACGCCGACCGTGACCTGGGTCCCGGCGATGTCGAAGGGCTGGGTGAGGGAGTCGAGAACGCGCCGCGCGAGACTGTCGGCGTCGCCCCGCGCCCGCACCAGGGTCTGGATGATCGCGAACTCGTCGCCGCCGAACCGGGCGAGGGTGTCGGCGCCGCGCAGCAGGCCGCTAAGGCGGCCCGCGACCTGCTTGAGGAGCTCGTCGCCCGCCGCGTGCCCGTAGGTGTCGTTGACCTCCTTGAAGCGGTCGAGGTCGAGGAACATGACGGCGAGCCCCTCGCCCGTGCGCTCGATGCGCGCGAGCTCCTGGTCCAGGCGCTCGGCGAAGAGCAGCCGGTTGGGCAGGCCCGACAGGGGGTCGCGGCCGACGAGGTTCTGCGCCTTCTCCTGCGAGGCCGCGAGGTCGCGGGCGATGATGCGCACGTGGCGCATGATCAGGCCGAAGGTCACCAGGGTGACGAGCACCCCGATGAGGGTGAGCGGCAGGAGCCGGTCGAGGAGCTCCTGGCCCGGGCGGTCCGGGGTCCAGACCAGATGCGCGGCGGTGCCGTTGGGGGCCTCGCCGAAGGCGAGCCCCGTGCTCCCCGCCGGGAGCGGGCCGGGCCGGACCGCGAAGTCGCGCAGGCCGTGGAGCTCGGCGATACGACCCAGGCTCTCGCCGTCGATCCGGCGCAGGCCGACCGCCAGGACGAACCCCTCGGCCGCCAGCAGGCGGTTGGGCACGCCCACGAGGCCGTGCACGGCGCCGTCGATCAGCACGAGCCGGGTCAGGCCCTGGTCGATGCGCACCTGCAGCTGGTGCGCGCCCTTGTCGGGCAGGCCGCTCAGGCGCAGGTCCGCGACCTCGACGAGCTGGGGGAGCAAGCGAACGGCCGTGTCGAAGGCGTGCCGCCCCGGCTGGTCGCCGCGCAGCGCCCCGGGAGCGATCTCCATGGCCCGGTCGACCCAATAGACGCCCAGGGCGTCGAACAGCGGAGCCCCGCGGGCCGCCACGCGTTCGACGGCCTCGCCGGGCAGGATCTCGGCCGGGCTCTCCAGGGCAGCGCG
The DNA here is from genome assembly GCA_035628475.1 of Salinarimonas sp. Classification (GTDB taxonomy): domain Bacteria; phylum Pseudomonadota; class Alphaproteobacteria; order Rhizobiales; family Beijerinckiaceae; genus Salinarimonas_A. The sequence goes on from DASPJU010000136.1 coordinate 4,341, forward strand.
CACCGCGCCGGCGAGCTGGTACTCGAGATCCTGCAGCCGCTGCTCGATGGCGGCCGCGAGCTGCTGGGACTGCCGGTCGGCGGCCTCGCGGTTCGCCGTCTGGCTGCTCAGGAAGATGGTCAGGACGAGGAGGCCGAGGGTTCCCGTGAGGAGGAGCGCCGTCGGCCAGAACAGCCCGTGAAGGAGCTGCGTGAACGAGCGGCGGGTGGGCGTCGTCAGGCTGCTCGGCATGGCACGTCCCGTTGAACCTGGGCGCAGCCTAGGCCAGGCTTCCTTTAAATCCCCTTGAGGAAGCGGGACGACTCCTCCAGATGGTGCATGCCGTCCCGCCCGCGTCAGCCCTCGGCGCGGCCGTAGGGCGGGCGGGGAATCGCGATATGGGCCGCCCGCAGGGCCGCCGACCAGCGCTCGCGCAGGTCGTGGAAATAGGGCTCGCCGGCCTCGATCCGGTGCACCACCTCGGGCGTGTAGGCGTCGCGGCGCAGAACCGCGATGTCGATCGGCAGGCCGACCCCGATATTCGAGCGCATGGTCGAATCCATCGAGATGAGCCCGATCTTGAGCGCGTCGTAGATGTCCGTGGAGAACTTCACGGCGCGGTCGAGGATCGGCTTGCCGTATTTGTGCTCCCCGATCTGCAGGAAGGGCGCGTCCTGGCCGCATTCGATGAAGTTGCCGGCGGCATAGATCATGTAGAGCCGCATCGGGCCGCCCCTGATCTGCCCGCCGAACAGGAAGGACACGTCGAAGTTGACGCCCGCGGCCTCGAAGCCCGGGCCGTCGATGGCGCGCACCTGGCGGATCGCCCGCCCGATGAGCTGGGCGGCCTTGAACAGGGTGGGGGCGTCCTCCAGCCGCTCGACGGCGCCCGTATCGGGGTTCTCGACCCCTTCCGCGAGCAGGCTCACCACGGACTGCGACACCGACAGGTTGCCCGCGGAGGCGAGCGTGAGCACCCGCTCGCCGGGCGACGAGAACACGTGCAGCTTGCGGAAGGTCGAGACGTTGTCGAGCCCCGCGTTGGTGCGGGTGTCCCCGATCATGACGAGTCCCCCATCGACGAGGATCCCGGTGCAATAGGTCATGGCGCCCCCGCGCGGTCCGTTGCGTCTCTCGCGCCGCGCGGCGCGCCGCTTATCCTTGCACCTGCGACTGGCCGTTGTCGACGCGCAGCCGCACGACCAGCGTCTCGGCGCCGCCGCCCCAGCGGCTGCCGCGGATCGGCGCGGCCGCGAGATAATCGGGGCCGACGGCGACGCGCAGGTGCTGCGGGCCGACCCCGATCCCGTTCGCCGGGTCGAACCCGACCCAGCCGAGGTCGGGCACCTTCGCCTCCGCCCAGGCATGGCCCGCCTCCTGCTCGACGACGCCGTCGGCCCGGAAGAAATAGCCCGAGACGTAGCGCGCGGGCGCTCCCAGATGGCGCGCGGCGGCGATGAAGATGTGGGTCAGGTCCTGGCAGACGCCTCGGCGCAGGGCGTAGGCCTCCGCCGCCGTCGTGGCCGTGTGGGTGGGCTCCTTGTCGAAGGCCACCTCCCGGTGCACGGCGGCCAGGAGATCGTGCAGCGCGGTGAGGGCGTCGCCTCCCGCATGCGGCGCCGCGAGGTCGCGCAGCGCCTCGTCGGGTGCGGTGAGCGGCGTCTCGCGCAGGTAGAGGGGATCCGGCACCCGCTCCAGCGTGCCCGAGACCACCCCGTGGGTGTCGAAGGTGTCGACCTCGCCCGACACCCGGACCACGATCTCGGTGAGGCTCTCGTCCGCCGAGAACACGTGGATCCTGTTGCCGAAACTGTCCTCCTTGGCCTTCAGGGCGCCGTCCACCGAAGGCTCGATGCGCCAGCGGCGCACGTGCTGGGCGTCGTGGCTGCGCGGCGTGAGTCGCATGACCTGGATCAGGCCGCGGGCGGGCTCGCCGTAGGCGTAGCGGGTCTCATGGAGGATGCGCAGGCGCATGGGTCGGCCGCGTCAGGTAAGATATTGCTCGGCGACCGCAGCGCCGAGCCGGTTGTTCTCGACGATGAAGCCCTCGATGAACTCGTGCAGCCCCTGCGAGAAGATCTCCTCGATGGCGAGGTCGTTGAGGCGCGAGAGGGTCGCGCTCGCGAGGCGCTGGCTCGGTCCCCGCCGCCCATAGGCGTCGGCCATGAGGTCGAGATGGCGCACCAGCGCCTCGTAGCAGGAGGCGAGCGAGCGGGGCATCTGCCGGTTCAGGATCAGGAGGTCGGCGACCCGCAGCGGCTTGATGGTGTCCCTGTAGACCCAGTGATAGGCGGTCAGCGCCGAGACCTCCCGCAGGATCGTGGTCCATTGGAAATAGTCCAGCGAACCGCCGACCCGCTCCGTGTCGGGCAGGAGGACGTGGTACTTCACGTCGATGATGCGGGCGGTGTTGTCGGCCCGCTCCAGCGCGAGGCCGAGGCGGGTGAACCAATAGGCGTCGTTGCGCAGCATGGTGCGGTGCGCCGACCCCTCGAAGACCAGCGACAGGCTCTTCACCCATTCGAGGAAGCGGGCGAACTCCTCCCGGGTCATGGAGCGGCCGTCGAAGCGCTTGAACTCGAGCCAGGCGCCGTTGATCGTCTCCCACATCTCCGTGGTGAGCGCCGTGCGCACCGCCCGGGCGTTGGTGCGCGCGCTCTCGAGGCAGTTGCGGATCGAGGACGGGTTGCCCGGGCTGAAGGCCAGGAAGTCGCGGACCGTGTCCTCGTTGGTGACGGAGTAGAGCCCCTGGAAGGTCTCCTCGCTCCCGGCCGACGCCAGCGCGCTCTCCCATTCGTTGCGCGCCCCGCCATAGGAGGAGGGCAGCGAGGCGAGCCGCATCGTCGCGTCGAGGATGCGCGCCACGAAGTCGGCGCGCTCGGTGTAGCGGGCGAGCCAGAACAGGTTGTCGGCGGTACGGGAGAGCATGATGGATCGGGGCGCCGGGGCAGGAGGACAAGCGTAGCGGGCGGCGGCTCAGCCGTCGAGGACCCAGGTGTCCTTGGTGCCACCGCCCTGGCTCGAGTTCACGACCAGCGAGCCCTCCTTGAGCGCCACCCGGGTGAGCCCGCCCGGAACGATGCGCATGCCGTCGGCGCCCGTGAGCACGAAGGGCCGCAGGTCCACGTGGCGCGGGGCGACCCCCGAGGCCACGAAGGTGGGGCAGGTGGAGAGCGCAAGCGTCGGCTGGGCGATGAAGCCGTCCGGATCGCGCTTGAGCTTGCGGCGGAAGTCGTCGATCTCGGCGCGGGTGGCATGCGGGCCCACCAGCATGCCGTAGCCCCCCGAGCCGTTGACCTCCTTGACGACGAGCTCGCCGAGATTGTCCAGGACGTAGGACAGGGCGTCCGTGTCGCGGCAGCGCCAGGTGGGCACGTTTTGCAGGATCGGCTCCTCGCCCGTGAAGAAGCGGATGATCTCGGGGATGAAGGTATAAACCGCCTTGTCGTCGGAGATGCCTGTTCCCACGGCGTTGGCGAGGGTGATGTTGCCCGCTTGGTAGGCGCTCATCAGGCCCGGCACGCCCAGCACCGAGTCGGGCCGGAAGGCGAGGGGGTCGAGATAGTCGTCGTCGATGCGCCGGTAGAGCACGTCGACGCGCTTGGGCCCCTCCGTGGTGCGCATGTAGACCACGTCGTCGCGCACGAAGAGGTCGGAGGATTCCACCAGCTCGACGCCGAGCTTGTCGGCCAGGAACGAGTGCTCGTAATAGGCCGAGTTGAACTGGCCGGGGGTGAGGAGCGCGACGACGGGATCGCGCGAGGCGGTTTTCGGCGCGACCGAGCGCAGGCTGGTGAGCAGGTGGTCGGCGTAGTTCTCGATCGGCGCGACCCGGTGCTCGGCGAAGAGCTCCGGGAACAGGCGCATCATCACCTCCCGGTTCTCCAGCATGTAGGAGACGCCCGACGGCGTGCGGGCATTGTCCTCGAGCACGTAGAAGGTGGTCTCGTCCACCCGCACGATATCGATGCCGGCGATGTGGCAATAGACCCCGTGCGGCACCTCCACGTCGACCATCTCGATCCGGTAATGGGGGTTGCGGTAGACGAGATCGGCGGGGATCACCCCCGCCTTGATGCATTCCTGCTTCCCGTAGATGTCGGCGAGGAACAGGTTGAGAGCCGAGACGCGCTGCTTGAGGCCCCGCTCGACGATGCCCCATTCGGGTTTCGTGAGCACCCGGGGGATGATGTCGAATGGGATCAGGCGCTCGGCGGCCTCGTTGTCGCCGTAGACCGCGAACGTGATGCCGATGCGGCGGAAGAACAGCTCGGCCTGGCTGCGGCGGGTGTCGAACACGTCCCGCGGCGTCCCCTCCAGCCAGCGCTTCACGCCCTCATAGGCCTGCCGCACCTCGGCGGCCATGGGCCCCATCTCGTCGAACGCCCCCATCCGCTCCGTCCCTCCCGCCTATGT
>DASPJU010000137.1:0-3244 GCA_035628475.1 Salinarimonas sp.
CGTGAAATCGGGCTCCGACTCGACGAGGACGAGATCGGCCTCCGCGACACCGCGCTCCAGCAGGGCGCGGGTGAAGGATCCGGTCCCTGGCCCGAGCTCGACGACGGGTCCCGTGCAGGGCCCGATTCCGCGCGTCATGAGGCCTGCGAGCGCCCGGCTCGACGGCGCCACCGCCGCCACCTGCAGGGGCTGGCGCAGCCAGGCCTTGAGGAAGGGCACGACATCGGAGGAGGCCAAGGCGGGTCCTTCGCTCAAGGGGCGCCGGGGCGAAGCGCCCGCAGGTCGAGGGTCTCGCGGCGGACGACCTCGCCGTTCTCCGAACGCAGCGACAGCGCGATCGATCCCTCCCACCAGTCGATGTCGAGGGTGCCGAAGTTGGTCTCGCCCCAGACCGCGCCGAGGCGGTTCGGCCCGGGCTCCCGGTTGCCGGGAAAGCTCTCCGTGAGCCCGCTCGACGTGATCTCGACCAGGCGGTAGGGCACGCCCTCGCGCTCCTCGTAGAGCGCGCCGATATGCCGGTCGCCGGACAGGAAGACGACGCCGGCAGCGCCCGTGTCGCCCACGAGGTCGAGGAGCCTCCGGCGCTCGCGCGGGAGGTTCGACCAGCTCTCCCAGCCGTGGCCCAGCGCCAGCACCTGGATCGAGGACACGACGAGGCGCAGCTCCGCGGGCTCGCGCAGGCGCTCGGCGAGCCAGGCCCATTGCGCCTCGCCCAGCATCGTCTTGGCGGGATCCTCGTCGGGCAGGTAGCGCTCGCGACCCACCGCGCCGCGGCGATCGGTGGGCTTGAGGTCGGAGCGGAAGCTGCGGGTGTCCAGCAGGATCACCTGCACGCGCCGGCCCGGCGGGCCGAACATCTGCGCGTGGTACACGCCCTCGCGGCCCCGGCGCGGATCGTCGGCGGGCGCGTGCCAGAAATCGAGGAACAGCGCCTTGGCGGCCTCCTTCCCGGCGAAGGAGGCGCCCGCGTCGTTGAGGCCGTAATCGTGATCGTCCCAGGTGGCCAGATGCGGCACCCGCTCGCGCAGGGCCTTGAGGCCTGGAACCTGCGCCGCAAGCCGATAGGACTCGGCGAGCGCCTCGATCTCGCGCCCCGCCTCCACGCCCCGGCCCCCCGACACGTCGCCATAGACGTTGTCGCCCGCGAACAGGAAGAGCTGCGGCCGATAGGCCATGACCGCGTCCCAGATCGGCTGCGGCTTCTCCTCGTCGGCGCAGGAGCCGAAGGCGATGCGGGTGAGGGTGGGCGATGGAGCCTGCGCCGCCGCGGGGGACGCGAGGAGGGCGAGAAGCAGGGCGAGAGCGATTCGCATCGGGGGCCTCCGATCGTGGACGCCATAGCGGGCCCGCGTTGCGGAGGCATGACAAGGGGCCCCTTCCCCCGGCGGGGAGGGAGCGACGTCGAACCGGAGATCTCCCCTCGTGCCGAGGTGCCCTGCAGAGCAGGGCCTCGAAGCACGCAGGCGCCCGTCGAGGCCCGCTCCGCGGGCACCTCAGGACGAGAGAGGAGGGTGGGACGGGCGGGGTGCGGCGCCCCTAGACCTGCTCCAAAGCCGTCGTCAGGTCCCGGATCAGGTCGTCCGGGTGCTCGAGCCCCACGGACAGGCGGACCAGCCCGTCGGGAATGCCCATGGCGAGGCGCTCGTCCGCCTTGAAGCGGCTGTGGGTCGTCGTGGCGGGGTGGGTCGCGAGGCTCTTGGCGTCGCCCAGATTGTTGGAGATGCGGATCAGGCGCAGGGCGTTGAGGAAGCGGAACGCCTCCCGCTTGCCACCGTCGAGCGCGATGGCCAGCATGGTCGAGCCGCCGCTCATCTGGCGGGCGATCAGCTCGGCCTGCGGGTGGTCGGGGCGTCCAGGCAAGGTCACGCGGCGCACCTTCGGGTGGCCGGCGATGGCGTCGGCCAGGCGCGCGGCGCTCGCGGTCTGCCGCTCGACCCGCAGGGACAGGGTCTCGAGGCCCTTGAGCAGCACCCAGGCGTTGAAGGGCGACATCGACGGGCCGGTCATGCGCAGGAACAGCCGCACCTTCTCGTCGATGAAGGCCTTGGACCCCAGGATCGCGCCCCCGAGGCATCGTCCCTGGCCGTCGATATGCTTGGTGGCCGAGTAGACGACGCAGTCGGCGCCCAAGGCCAGGGGGCGCTGCCAGAGCGGGGTCGCGAAGACGTTGTCGACCGTGAGGGTCGCGCCCGCGTCCCGGGCGATCCCCGCGACCCCGGCGATGTCGAACACCTCCAGCGTCGGGTTGGCGGGGCTCTCCAGGAAGAAGGCCCGGGTCTCGCGCCGCGCGGCCCGGCGCCACAGGTCGAGATCGGGCCCGTCGACGAGTGTCGAGGCGACGCCGTAGCGGGGCAGCAGCTCCTCGATCACCCAGCGGCAGGAGCCGAACATGGCGCGGGGCGCCACCACGTGGTCGCCCGCCTTGAGCTGGCACATGAGCGCCGCCGTGACGGCCGCCATGCCGGACGCGACGGCGAGCGCGGCTTCCGCCCCCTCCAGCGCGGCCAGGCGCGCCTCGAACATCGAGGTCGTGGGGTTGTCGTAGCGGGTATAGGAATAGCCCGGGTCCTCGTTGCGGAACCGCGCCTCCGCCTGCTCGGCGCTGTCGTAGACGAAGCCCTGGGTCAGGAACAGCGCCTCGGAGGTCTCGCCGAAGGACGAGCGCATGGTGCCGCCATGGACCAGCAGGGTGTCGGGATGAAGATCCGGAGGAAGGGCCATGATCCGAGCCGCGCGAGGGAGGTCGCAGGAGAGAGGGATATCGCCCGAGAGATAAGCAGCGCGACGTTCGCTGTAAACGACGATCGTCCGGTCAAGCGAACGCCGCCCCCGTCGTGGTCGGCGCTTCAGGCGAGGGGCGAGCCCGCCACGAAGGAGACGACGGCGCCGTAATGGCAGGCGGTCGCGACAAGCACGAAGGCGTGCCAGATGGCGTTCTGGAACCGCAGGCTGTCCCACACGTGGAAGATCACGCCGGTCGTGTAGAACATCCCGCCGACGGCGAGCAGCCACAGGGTGGTGGCGGGCAGCTGCAGGACCTGCTCCCACAGCACGATCCCGCTCCAGCCGATCAGGAGGTAGAGCCCGATGGCCAGGCGGTCGAAGCGCCCGGGCCAGGCGAGCTTGACCGCGACTCCCGCCAGCGACGCCAGCCAGACCAGGACGATGAGCACGCGCGGCACCACGCCGTCGCTCATCCCCACCAGGAACGGGGTATAGGTGCCCGCGATCAGGACGTAGATGG
>DASPJU010000138.1:0-3653 GCA_035628475.1 Salinarimonas sp.
ACCTCAGGACGCGCCAGCGCCTTCGTTGGCCCGAGATGGTCGGGTCAAGCCCGACCATGACGAGCGAATGAGATAACCATGATCGATCGCTCAGACACCCAATGGTATCGCGACGCCATCATCTACCAGATCCACGTGAAATCGTTCTTCGACGCGAACGACGACGGGGTGGGCGACTTCGCGGGGCTGACCGCCAAGCTCGACTACGTCAAGGAGCTGGGGGTCAACGCCATCTGGCTGATGCCCTTCTATCCCTCGCCCCTCAAGGACGACGGGTACGATATCGCGGACTATCGCGGCATCAACCCGGCCTACGGCTCCATGAGGGACTTCCGCCGCTTCGTCCGGGAGGCGCACGAGCGGGGCCTGCGGGTCATCACCGAGCTCGTGATCAACCACACCTCGGACCAGCATCCCTGGTTCCAGAAGGCCCGCCAGGCCAGGCCCGGCTCGGCGGCGCGGGACTTCTACGTCTGGTCCGACACCGACCAGAGATATACCGACACCCGCATCATCTTCCTCGACACCGAGCCCTCCAACTGGACCTGGGACCCGGCCGCGAAAGCCTATTTCTGGCACCGGTTCTACAGCCATCAGCCGGACCTGAACTTCGACAACCCCCGGGTGATCGAGGGGGTCATCGACGTGATGAACTACTGGCTCGACATGGGGGTCGACGGGCTTCGCCTCGACGCCATCCCCTATCTCATCGAGCGCGAGGGCACGAACTGCGAGAACCTCCCCGAGACCCACGACCGCATCAAGCAGATCCGCGCGGCCCTCGACGAGCGCTACGAGGACCGGATGCTGCTGGCGGAGGCCAACCAATGGCCGGAGGAGACCGCGCAATATTTCGGCGACGGGGACGAATGCCACATGGCGTTCCACTTCCCCCTGATGCCGCGCATGTACATGGCGATCGCTCAAGAAGATCGGCACCCCGTCACCGACATCATGCGCCAGACGCCCGAGATTCCCGAGGGCTGCCAATGGGCCATCTTCCTGCGCAACCATGACGAGCTGACGCTGGAGATGGTGACCGACAAGGAGCGCGACTATCTCTGGTCCTTCTATGCCGGCGACCGGCGCGCGCGCATCAATCTCGGCATCCGCCGCCGCCTCGCGCCGCTATTGGAGAACGATCGGCGCAAGATCGAACTCCTGAACTCCCTGCTCCTGTCCATGCCCGGCACGCCCGTCCTCTATTATGGTGACGAGATCGGCATGGGCGACAACATCTATCTCGGCGACCGCGACGGCGTGCGCACGCCCATGCAATGGTCCCCCGACCGCAACGGCGGCTTCTCGCGCTCCGACCCGGCGCGCCTGTTCCTGCCCGCGATCCAGGACCCGATCTACGGCTTCGACGCCGTGAACGTCGAGGCGCAGCTTCGCGCCCCCGCGAGCCTGCTCAACTGGACGCGGCGCATGATCTCGCTGCGCCGCTCCAGCCGCGCCTTCAGCCGCGGATCCTTGCGCTTCCTCTATCCCGAGAACCGCAAGGTCCTGGCCTATTGGCGCGAGCACGAGGACGAGCGCATCCTGTGCGTCGTCAACCTGTCCCGCGCGCCCCAGGCCGTCGAGCTCGACCTGTCGGATTTCAAGGGCCACGCACCCGTCGAGATGACCGGCGGCTCGGTCTTCCCGCCCATCGGCGACCTGCCCTATCTCCTCACCCTGCCGGCCTACGGCTTCCTGTGGTTCAAGCTCGCGGCCGCGACGCAGGAGGAGGGCCGCTTCGGCCCGGCGCCGGTCCCCGAGCTCTTCACCCTCGTCCTCACGGGCGGGCCCGAGACCATCCTTCAGGGGCGCGAGCGCACCGCCTTCGAGCGCACCGTCGTGCCGCGCTTCATCGAGAGCCGGCGCTGGTTCGCGGGCAAGGGCGCGCGGCTGCGCAATGTCCGGGTGCTCGACTTCGCGGCGCTGCCCAACCGCGCGGGGCAGGACGCCTTCCTGCTGCCCCGGGTCGAGGTGGAGCTCGGCACGGGCGAGCGTCACGCCTATTTCGCGCCCCTCGCCGTCGAGGAGGGCCGCGAGGAGGAGGCGCTGCTCGCCTATGCGGTGGCCCGGGTGCGGCGGGGCCCGCGGCTCGGCCTCCTCTACGGCGCCGCCTCCTCGCCCGACTTCGCGCTGTCCCTCGTGGACCGCATGCGCGCCGGGACGGAGCTCCCCACCGATGCCGGGGGGCGGCTGCGCTTCGCGGCGACCTCGCGCCTCGCCGACACGCCGGACGTGGAGGCCGACGAGGTGCGCAGGCTCGGCGCGGAGCAGAGCAACACCTCGATCGCGCTGGGCCAGAGCATGATCTTGAAGCTGTTCCGGCGCCTGCAGCCGGGACTCCAGCCGGAGATCGAGGTGGGACGCTTCCTCACGGAGGTCGCGGCGTTCCCCAACGCGCCCGAGCTGCTCGGCGTCGTCGAGCACGAGGACGAGGCGGGCACCCGCACGGGGCTCGCCGTGCTCCAGCGCTTCGTGCGCAACCAGGGCGACGCCTGGTCCTTCACCCTCGACACCCTGCGCCGCGAGCTCGACAATCTCGTCCTCGTCCCCGACGAGAGCGCGCCGCCGCTCGCGGAGACCTTCGCGACCTACATGGTCTATGCCGAGATCCTCGGCCGGCGCACGGGCGAGCTGCACCGGGCGCTCGCCACGCCGACCGACGACCCCGCCTTCGTGGCCGAGCCGCTGACGGAGGGCGACGTCGCGGCGGTCGCGGCCGACGCGCGGCGCCAGGCCGAGCGCGCCTTCGCGGCCCTGGCGCGGATCGGCGATCGCGCCGACGAGGCGACGGCGGCGGCCGTGCGCGCCCTTATGGAGCGGCGCGAGGAATGCCTCGCGTTGGTCGAGCGCCTCGCCGCGCCGGTGCCCGGCGCCGCCAAGATCCGGGTCCATGGCGACTTCCATCTCGGCCAGGTGCTGATCGTCCAGGACGACGTCATGATCGTCGACTTCGAGGGCGAGCCCTCGCGGTCCACGCAGGAGCGCCGCGCCAAGGGCTCGCCCCTGCGCGACGTCGCCGGGATCCTGCGCTCCTTCGCCTATGCGGCCGAGACCGCGGCCCGGGAGGTGGGCGGGCGCTTCGGCGAGAGCGAAGCCGGGCGCGCCGCCGCCGCGGCCGAGGGCTGGCGCACGCTGGCCGAGGACGTGTTCCTGAGCGCCTACGAGGAAGCGGCGGCGAGCGCGCCCGGCTGGGTGGAGCACGAGGACGCCCGGGCAGGGCTCCTGCGCCTGCATCTCCTCGCCAAGGCGCTCTACGAGATCAATTACGAAGCCGACCATCGACCCGACTGGATCCGGACGCCCGTCCACGGCGTCCTCTCGATCCTGGACGAGGAGAGCGCATGAGCGACAAGACCGACGCCAAGATCGACAAGGGGCGGGGCGCCCGCGCGGGCTCCCGGGCCGAGCAGGCGGCGTCCCTGCTGGCCGGCGCAGCCGCCGAGGCGGCTGCGGCCGCGACCCCGCTCGCCGGCGCCCTTCCCACGCTCGCGGAGGCCGTCGCGCCTCCGCCGGCCGAGGTCCGCCCTCCCGCCTCCCCGTCCCCGCGCGCGCGGCGCGGCGGGCGCACCGAGCGCGTCTCGGGCGCCGCCCATCCCGAGGCCATCGCGGCGCTGCTGGGCGCCCGCCACGGGGACCCGTTCGGTCTGCTGGGA
>DASPJU010000139.1:0-8231 GCA_035628475.1 Salinarimonas sp.
CGCCCCATCCTTCGAGACGCGGCCTTCGGCTGCTCCTCAGAATAGGGGTCGAGGGTAGGACGAGCGGGGTGGGCGCGAGCATCCCGGCCGTGTCACCCCCTCGCCCCCGGCCCCTCTCCCGCAGGAGGAGGGGGCTTCCCCTTGACGGACCGCGTCCGCCCTCCGATCTGCCCTGCGCCGACATCGCCCGAGCCCCCCATGCCCCACCGCCCCCTCCCCGTCGTCCGCACCGTCGCGGAGCTGCGCGCCCTCGTGCGGGGCTGGCGCGCGGCGGGGGAGACGGTGGGCCTCGTGCCCACCATGGGGGCGCTCCACGAGGGCCACCTCACCCTCGTGCGCGCCGCCTTGGCCGCCTGCGACCGGGCGGTGGCGACGATCTTCGTGAATCCCACCCAGTTCGGCCCCAACGAGGACTACGCGGCCTACCCTCGGGGCGAGGCCCGCGACCTCGCCATGCTGGAGGAGGCGGGCGCCGACGCGCTCTTCGCGCCCCCCGTCGAGGAGATGTACCCGCCGGGCTTCGCCAGCGCCGTGCGGGTCGAGGGATCGCTCACGGCGCATCTGTGCGGCCCCTGGCGCCCCGGCCATTTCGAGGGCGTCGCCACCGTGGTGGCGAAGCTTCTCCTCCAGGCTGGGCCCGACCGGGCCTTCTTCGGCGAGAAGGACTTCCAGCAGCTCCAGGTCATCCGCCGCATGGCCCGGGACCTCGACGTTCCCGTCGCGATCGAGGGCGTGCCCACCGTGCGCGAGGCCGACGGCTTGGCCCTGTCCTCGCGCAACGCCTACATGACCGAGGCCGAGCGCCGGCGCGCCGCGGCGCTCCCCGCGATCCTGCGCGAGCTCGCCCACGAGGCCGACGGGCACCCGGATCCGGCGGCGCTCGCGCGCGCCGCCCGCGAGCGGCTCGTCGCGGCGGGTTTCGACAGCGTCGATTATCTCGGCGTCCACGAGGCCGAGACGCTGGCGCCCGCGACCCGGGGCTCGCCCTCGGCGCGGGTCTTCGCGGCGGCGCGGATCGGGCGCACGCGGCTCATCGACAACTGGCCCGTCGGGCAGGCGTAAGGGATGCGCACCCTCCTGGTCGTCCTCGCCGGCGCGGCGGGCCTCTATCTCGCGATCGTCGGCGCCCTTTATCTCGGCCAGCGCAAGCTCCTGTTCCCCGCCTGGACGTCCCGGCCCGCGAGCGCGGCCGAGGCGAGCCTGGAGGGCGTGCGGGATGTCGCCCTCGCCACCGCCGACGGGGAGCGCCTGGCCGCCTGGTGGACGCCCCCGCGTCCCGGCCGCGCCGTCATCGTCTACTTCCACGGCAATGGCGGCGGCCTGATGGAGCGCCGCGACCGCGTCCGGGCGCTCACCCGCGACGGGCGCGGCCTGCTCATGGTCTCCTACCGCGGCTATGGCGGCTCCACGGGCTCTCCCTCCGAGGAGGGCTTCGCGCTGGACGCCCGCGCCGCCCACGACTGGGTGGCGGGCGGCTACGAGGCCGAGCGGATCGTGCTCTACGGCGAGTCCATCGGCGCGGGGGTGGCGGTCCGGCTCGCGTCGGAGCGCGCGGTCGGCGGCCTCGTGCTGGACGCGCCCTTCACCTCGGCCCTCGACGTGGCGCGCTCCCTCTATGCCTGGGTTCCGGTCGCCCTCCTGATGCGCGATCCCTTCCTGTCGGCGGCACGCATCGGCGCCGTGCGGGCGCCGGTCCTCGTGCTGCACGGCGAGGGCGACCGGGTCATCCCCTTCGCGATGGGCGAGCGCCTCTTCGCGCTCGCGCCGGAGCCCAAGCGCTTCGTGCGCCTGCCCGGCGGCCACGAGGGCAACCTGGAGGCGGGCATCGAGGCCGTGCGTGCCTTCCTGGACGGGGTGGAGGCCCGGATGCCCGCCCCGCCGCCCCGCCCCGAGGAGGTCCGGCCGTGAGCGGGATCGCCCTGCGCACCGCTCTTCCCGCCGACCGCGAGGCGGTGATCGACCTGATCCAGGCCCTCAACGTCTTCGAGAACGCGCTCACGGGCGACCGGCTCGAAGGGCGCGCGGCCGCGGCCGCGTCCTACGATCACCTGGCGCAACGCGTCGCCGCTTCGCAGGGCCGCCTTGTCCTGGCGGTCGCGGACCGCGAGGTGGTGGGGCTCCTCGGCTTCACGATCGAGGAGGACCAGCCCTTCGTGCGGGAGGACGTGCGCCGCTACGGCCACGTCACGGATCTCGTGGTGCACGAGGCCTGGCGCGGGCGCGGGGTGGGGCGCCGGCTCCTGGAGGAGGCCGAGCGCCTCGCCCGGGCGGCGGGGCTGCGACGGCTCGCGATCGGCGTGCTGGAGGCCAACGAGGGCGCCGCCCGACTCTATCGCGGCTTCGGCTTCGAGGATTATCTGCGCGTCCTGGCGAAGGACCTGGCCTGAGCGGAGGAGCCGCGCCCCACCCTTGACGTAATCGGCCGGCGAGATAGCTCATCCGCCGGGCCGAATCCGGCTCCCTCACCCCATCGGGACACCCATGTCCGGTCTTCTGGCTGGCGCCGCCTTGGCGATGCTGCTCTTCCTGCCCATCCTCGTCTGGCCCGGCCTCGCCTTCCGGGCCGGCGCGACCCTGGAGCTTGCCGCGAAAGGCGATTCGCGGGCCCGGGCGCAGCTGCTGGCGGGGCTGGCGGCCCTGGGCGGGCTCATGGGCGCCTTCATCGGCTCCTGATCAACCGACCCGGGCGAGGGCGCCGGGGGCGGCCTGCGGGATGCCAGGCCCCTCGCCCTCGATGCGCCGGCGCTGGCGGGCGATCTCGGCTGCCAGAAAGTCGAGGAAGACCCGCACCCGCGCCGATTGGCGCAGGTCCGGATGGGTCAGGAGCCACAGCCCCGTGGAGAAGTCCGGGTTGGGCGGCGCGAGGCGCATGAGCCCCGGCCTGTCGTCCGCGATGAAGCAGGGCAGCGGCCCGACCCCGATCCCGGCCTCCACGGCCTCGGCCAATCCCAGCACCGTGTTGACCTTGTAGACGATCCGCTCCGGCGCGACGCGCTCGCGCACGAAGCGGGCTGCCTTCAGGGCCGAGAGATTGTCGCCCAGCGCCACCCAGGGCCGATCCACGAGGTCGGCGAGCGCCGGCGGCTCGGAAAAATCCCCGGCCCGGCCGTAGATCGCCCAGGCGATGGTGGCGGCGCGCCGGCCGACGAGGTTCTCAGGGGGGTTGTCCGTGGCGCGGATCGCCACGTCGGCGTCCCGCTTCGACAGGTTGAGGGCCTGCGTGGCGAGCACCACGTCGAGCCGCACCTCGGAGCACTGGGCGCAGAACCGCGCGAAGATGGGCGTGAGCAGGTGGACGAGGAGCGTGTCGTTGGTGGTGACGCGCAGCTCCCCCGCGGGCGAGAGCGCCTGGCCCGCGAGCTTGCGGGCGAAGGAGGCCACGTCCTCGTCCATGCGCGACGCCAGCGCCTGCATCTCCTCGCCCGCGGCGGTGAGCTGGTAGCCCGTGCGATGCCGCTCGAACAGCTTGACGCCCAAGGACGCCTCGAGCTGGCCCAGGCGCCGGAAGACGGTGGAGTGGTTGACGCCGAGCCGCTCGGCCGCGCCCGTGAGCCCGCGCGACTCCGCGATGCTCTTCACGAGGCGGAAATCGTCCCAGGCGAGATGCTTGGCGGGATCCATGCTTTTGCACCGTTGCAAACAGTCTCCTGCGATCATACCTCTGGATTTGCAGGAAGGGAAGGGGCACCTTGGCCGCGTCGGTCCCGCGGACCGCAAGCCCGATGCCTAGGAGTTCCCCCATGATCGACCATCGCCTCGCGCCCTACGGCGCCCTCGCCCTCCGCCTCGCGCTCGGCACCATGTTCGTGGCCCACGGCCTGCTCAAGCCGCTCGTCTTCACCATGCCCGGCTTCGCGGGCTTCCTGGCCCAGACGGGCTTCCCGCCGATCCTCGCCTACCCCATCGTGATCGCCGAGATCGCGGGCGGCGTCGCGATCCTGCTCGGCCTCTACGGCCGCCTCGTCTCGGTGGCCCTGCTCCCGGTGCTGCTGGGCGCCCTCATGGTCCATGCCGGCAACGGCTGGCTCTTCACGGCCCCCAACGGCGGCTGGGAATATCCCGCCTTCCTGGCGATCGCCGCGCTGGCCCACGCCCTGATCGGCGACGGCGCCTATGCGCTGCGCCCGGCGCTTCCCCGCGCGTTCACCGCATCCACGCAGCCCTCGGCGGCGTAAGACCCCTCGTCCGCCCCTCCCCCGCGGCGCCCGTCCGGGCGCCGCTTCGTCGCTCAATTGCCGGAGATCCCCCATGACCAAGGTTCTGGTGCTCTACTATTCCTCCTACGGCCACATCGAGACCATGGCCCAGGCGATCGCCGAGGGCGTGCGCGAGGCGGGCGCCGAGGCCGTGATCAAGCGCGTGCCGGAGCTCGTGCCGGAGGAGGTGGCGAGGAACGCCCATTTCAAGCTCGATCAGCCCGCGCCCATCGCCACGGTGGCCGAGCTGCCCGGCTACGACGCCATCATCCTGGGCGTGCCCACCCGCTACGGCCGCATGGCCTCGCAGATGGCGAGCTTCTGGGACCAGGCGGGCTCGGTCTGGGCGTCGGGCGCGCTCACCGGCAAGGTGGGCTCGGTCTTCACCTCCACGGCCACCCAGCACGGCGGCCAGGAGACCACCCTGTTTGCCGGCATCACCAACCTGATGCATTTCGGCATGGTCATCGTGGGGCTGCCCTACGCCTTCCAGGGCCAGATGACCCTGGACGAGATCACCGGCGGCGCGCCCTACGGCGCCACCACCATCGCCGGCGGCAAGGGCGAGCGCCGGCCCTCCCAGAACGAGCTCGCCGGCGCGCGCTTCCAGGGCCGCCACGTCGCCCAGATCGCCGCGAAGCTCAAGGGCTGACGACCCGCGACGCGCGCCGGCGCACATGACGGCACCCCGCCTTTGCTAAGGTGGGGCATCGTCGGGAGCACGCGCGTCATGGAGTTCCTTCTCATCGCCCTCGCCGTGGTCGCGATCCCGGCCATGGCCATCGCGGGCTTCGTGCTGGCGCTGAACCTGCGCGAGCGCACGCAGGGCGTCGAGCGCCGGCTCGCGGCCCTCGAGGCGGAGCTCGCGCTCCTGCGCGCCGGGCCCGCGGCCGCGGCCGCGGGGATCGAGCCCCGACAGGAGCTCGAGCCGGAGCCGGAGCCCATCGTCGGCGAGCCCCCGCCTTTCCCGGAGGCGCCGGCGGCGGAGCCCGCGCCGATTCCCGACCCGCCGCCCGTGGTTCAGCCCGCGCCGGCCCGGCCCGGCCTGGAGGAGCTGCTGGGCGCGCGCTGGGCCGTGTGGGTCGGCGGCGTGGCGCTGGCGCTGGGCGGCGTGTTCCTGGTGCGCTACTCCATCGAGCAGGGCCTGCTGGGCCCCGGCGCGCGCACGCTGGCCGGCGCGCTCTTCGCCCTCGCGCTGCTGGCGGCCGGCGAAGTCCTGCGCCGGCGCGGCGCTCCGGACCTGCCGGGCCTGTCCGGGGCCGCCATCCCGGCGGTGCTCACCGGCGCCGGGGTGTCGAGCGCCTTCGCGACGGCCTACGCGGCGCACGCGCTCTACGGTCTCGTCGGCCCGGGCCCCGCCTTCGTGCTCATGGGCGCCATCGCGGTGCTGACCATGCTGGCGGCGTCGCTGCACGGCCCAGCGCTCGCCGCCCTCGGCCTCGTGGGCGCCCTCGCCTGTCCGCTCCTCGTCGAGTCGAGCGATCCCCAGATCTGGCCCCTCGTGATCTATCTGGCCTTCGTGGGCGCGGCGGCCTACGGCGTGGCGCGCCTGCGCCTGTGGCCGTGGCTCGCCCGGTCCGCGGCCGTGGGCGGGGCCCTGTGGGGCGGCGCCTTCCTGGGCTCGCCCGACATCGGGCCCCAGATGGCGCATGCTCTCCTCCAGGTGGCGCTCGCGAGCCTGTTCCTCCTGGTCGACCCGTATCGCGGCGCGTCCGACGCCGAGTCCCGGCCGGACCGCCTCGCGGCCGGCGCGCTCCTCGCCTTCGCGGCGCTGGGCGTCGTCGTGACCGGCAACCCCGCCGTGGGCGACGCCCGCGCGGGCTTCGCGCTCGCCCTCATGGCGCTCCTCCTCGTCACCGCGATCCGCGTTCCCGCCGGCGCGCCGGCCGCGGCCTGGGCGGCGCTCGTGGGGGTCGGGACCCTGGCGCTCTGGCCCGTGCGGGCCGAGATCGAGGCGGCGCCGATCCTCGTCCTGCCCCCCGTGATCGGCCCGGCGGCGATGCCCGAGGCCGTGACGGCCTTTCTCGGCTTCGGCATCGCGGCCGCCGTGGCGGTCTCCGCCGCCGGCCTGTGGCGGATCGCGCGCGGGCCGACGCTCCCGCTCTCCACCGCGGGCTGGTTCGCGGGCGCCGCCACCTTGGGACCGCTCGCGTGCCTCGCGGTCGCCTGGGCCCGGGTGGAGGCGCTCGAGACGAGCGTGCCCTTCGCGCTCGCCGCCGGCGGGCTCGGCCTCGCCTTCACGGGTGCCGCGGCCATCTTGCGTCGGCGGGAGGGCGAGAGCCTCGACGCCGTGCGCCTCGGGGTCGGCGCCGCGGCCTCCGCGGCGGTCGCGGCCCTGGCGCTGGGGCTCGCCATCGCGCTGGAGCGCGGCACGCTCACGGTGGCGCTGGCGCTCGCGGCGCTCGGCACCGCCTGGGTCGCCGACCGGACCCGGATCGCGCCCCTGCGCTGGGTGGTCGCCGCGATCGGGATCCTGGTGCTGGCGCGCCTGGCCTGGGATCCCCGGGTGGTCGGGCCGGACCTCGGGACGCGCCCGATCCTCAATTGGCTCCTGTGGGGCTACGGCGTGCCCGCGCTCGCCTTCCTGGCCGCCTCCCGGATCCTGGACCGGACGGGCCGGGACTGGGTCGCGCGGCTGGCCGAGAGCCTCGCCCTGGTCCTGGGCGCGCTGCTGGCCTTCCTGCAGATCCGCCACGCGGTCACGGGCGGCGACATGCTGCGCCAGGCCTCCGACCATCTGGAGATCGGCCTCGCCGTGACGGTGAGCCTCGGCTTCGCCTGGCTGCTCGCGCGTGTCGATGCGGTCCGCCCGGACGCCGTGAGCCGCGTCGGCGGAATCGCCTTCGGCGCGATCGGCCTCGGGCTGGCGGGCCTCGGCCTGGGGCTCGCCGTGAATCCGCTCTTCTCCGGCGAGCCGGTCCTCGGCGGGCCGGTGATCAACTCGCTCGCCGCCGCCTATCTCCTGCCGGCCCTGCTCGCCGGCGCGCTGGCGCTCGCCGCGCGCGGCCACCGCCCGGGCTGGTACGTCGCCGGCGCCGCGGCCCTGGGGCTCGCGCTCCTCGTGGCCTATGCGACGCTCGCGATCCGGCGCGCCTTCCAGGGCCCGGAGATCGGGATCTGGCGGTCGACCAGCCCCGGGGAGCTGTGGACCTATTCGGCGGCGCTCGTCGCCATCGGCGCGGCGCTGCTCGCGGTCGGCCTGTGGCGCGGCTGGCGCGAGGCGCGGCTCGCCTCGGCGGTCGTGATCGCGGCCGCGGTCGTCAAGGTGTTCCTGGTCGACCTCGCGAACCTGGAGGGCGCGCTGCGGGCCTTTTCCTTCATCGGGCTCGGCCTGGCCCTCGTGGGCGTCGGCCTCGCCTATCAGCGGCTTCTCGCCCGCCCAGCCGCCACCGGCGGAACGCCCTCCTGAGCCCGGGGGCGCGGCCCGCGCGCCACACCGGCGCGCGGCTGGGGACAACGGGTACATTTCGCGAACGGTCGAGCTTGCCAGCCCGCGCGGCCCGCGCGTAGATGACGCGACTGACACGGTGAAGCCTCATGACCCAGCCCGCCGACATCGCGAGCCTGCCCTTCGAGAAGGCGCTGCACGAGCTCGAGGAGATCGTCCGCCGCCTGGAGACGGGCAACGTGCCCCTCGAGGACTCCATCTCCATCTACGAGCGCGGCGAGTCGCTGAAGAAGCACTGCGAATCGCTGCTCAAGCGCGCCGAGGCCCGCATCGAGCGCATCCAGGTCGGCCCGAACGGCGAGGCTCTCAACCTCGCGCCGCTCGACGTGGAGGGCTGATCCGGACTCGGGCCCAGAGGCTTCGCCTGCGGCGACACGGTTCCGAACCGACGGCCGGCCGACTTTGACCCGATTGTCTCCGCACCCTATGTGTTGAAGGTTGCCGACGGCTGCCTCAAGGTCACGGAGACGTTCTCTTGCCCGTTCCGACGCCTCTTCTTGACACGATCCCGACGCCTGAGGCGCTGCGGGCTCTTCCGGAGCATGTGCTGCGGCAGGCGGCGGACGAGCTGCGGGCGGAGACGATCG
>DASPJU010000140.1:0-3418 GCA_035628475.1 Salinarimonas sp.
CCTCACCAAGGGAACGCCGCTCACCTCGGCCTGGGAAGCCCTGCTGGCGGCAGCCGGGTCGCAGCCCTACCGGCAAGGCATCAAGCGCCTCGCTCATTTCTGCTCGGCGTCCGGCATCGCGCCGGAGAGGGTCGATTGCGAGACCCTGCGTGATCTCCACGAGGCGCTCGTCGACGAGTGCATCGTCAAGAACCCGCGCGCCATCATCAAGCACACGATCGCGGTCTGGAACATGATGGGCCGCCGCGTCCCGGGCTGGCCCACGACGGTGCTATCCTCGCCCTTCGCCACCGAGCCGCACGCCCTGCCGCTGAGCGCCTTCCCGCAAACCTTCCAGGACGACGTCGCGCGCTGGCAGGCGCGCATGACCGATCCCGATCCGCTCGACCTCGAGGCGCCTTTGCGGGCTCTGCGACCGGCAACCCTGAAGGGCTACCACATGATCTTTCGGCGCTTCGCCTCGGCGCTCGTGCGGCAAGGCATCGTGCCGCTCGAGGCCATGACGGGGCTGCACGTGTTCTTTCAGGGCCGGCACTTCCGCGAAGGTCTGCGCTACTTCCTGCGCCGCAACGACCCGGCCGGGGCGGCTGAGACCGCCAAGATCGCGGGCATGCTGGGCAAGGTGGCCCGCCACTATGTCCGAGTCGACGAGGCGAGCGAGCGCGAGATCAAGGCCGTGCTGCGGCGTCTGGAGCCAGGGGTGGTGCGCGGCATGGGTCGGCGCAATCGCGAGCGCCTCGACCAGTTCGACGCCCCCGAGGCCGTTCGAGCCATCCTGAGCTTCCCCGAGGCCGAAGCTGCCCGGGCGCGTGCCCGGCGCAGTCCCGGGCGGCGGGCGCGCGGCATGGAGCGGGCGCTGGCGGTGCGGCTGCTCATCGACACCGGCCTGCGCATCGGCAACTTGCGCCAGATCCGCTTCGACAGCCTGCGCCGCATCGGCTCGACCACCTACCTGCGGGTGCCCGGGGCACAGGTGAAGAACGGGGTCGAGCTCGAGCACGTGCTGCCCGCCGGGACGGTGGTGCTCATCGACGAGTTCGTGCACGAGCACCGGGGCCACCTGCCGGGTTCTCAGGGCCCCTACCTCTTCCCTGGCCAGGACGGAGGGCCGAAGTCGGATGGCGCCATGCGGGCGTGCGTCAGCGAGCCCATCCGCAAGCACACGGGGCTCACCATGAGCCCGCACCTGTTCCGGCACGTGATCGCCAAGATCGTGGTGGAGCGCGATCCCACCCTGTACGTCGCGGTCTCCCGCCACCTCGGCCACAAGTCGATCAACACGACCCTGGGCTCCTATCTGGGGACCGAGACCCGAGCCGCGAGCCGCCACCTGCACCGGATCCTCGACACCGCGCGCGAGGAGGTCTGAGCCATGCCGGCCCATCTGCGCCAGGATCAGTGGCCCACAGCCGATCGGATAGCTTGGACCCACCTGCTCGCCGAGGGAGACCTCCTCGACGAGTGCGGGCCCGGCGCGCACTGGGCGGCCGCGACCCGCAAGAGCTACCGGCAGCACTACGCGCGCTGGCTGGGCTGGGTGAGCCGGTGCGAAGCCGAGGCGCTCACCCTCGATCCCGTGGCGAGGATCACGCCGGAGCGGGTGCGAGCCTATGCCAAGGAGCTCATGGCTGGGGTTGCTCCGCGAACGGTCGCCTCGAGCGTGATCGCGTTGAAGGTGGTTGCGCGTGCCATGGCTCCGGAAGCGAACTGGCGCTTTCTATACGATCTCGCGAACCGGCTGCATGTCTGGGCCACGCCGCAGCATGCGCCGCAGGACAGCGTGGTGCCGATCGAGATGGTCCACCGCGCTTGCCTTGTGGAACTGGAGCGACTTGCGGCGACACCGCTGAAGCGCCGCCTCGACCGCGTCGCCTATCGCGATACGCTGATCGTCCTCGTGCTCTCCGAGGCTCCGGTCCGCTTGCGCAATCTTGCGATGATCGAGCTTGGGCGGCATCTCGTCCGGCACGGGATGAGGCTCGGGCTGAGGTTTGGGCCCGAGGAGACCAAGAACCGGCAGGCGCTGGCACTCGATCTGCCGGATCATGTAACGGGGTTCATCGACCTCTACCTTGGCCAGGTACGCCTCTCCTTCCTGGCGAGTGGGGGCACTGCGACCGCTCTCTGGCTCGGCTTCGAGGGGCAGCCGCTCACGGCACACTCGATCTATGGACGCGTGCTGATCGTGACCGAGCGCCTTCTGGGTAAGCCGATCAACCCGCACGCCTTTCGGAGCTCCGCTGCCACATCGTTGTCGCTGCACTCGCCCGAGGCGATCCGCCTGGCAGCGCCGCTTCTCGGGCATCGCACCTTCGCGACCACGGAGCGACACTACCTCCGCGCGGAGCAGGTCCGGGCGAGCCGCTCGATCGGCGACGCCTTGGCGCGGATCGGAGCCGAGATGGAAGAGAGGTAAGGCCATGCTGCGCGCCGCGATCTATGCCCGTTACTCCTCCGACCAACAGCGGGACGCTTCGATCGAGGATCAGGTCGAGGTCTGCCGCCGCTATGCCGCCGCGCACGGCATGAGCGTCACAGCGGTGTTTGAGGACCGGGCCATCTCGGGCGCCAACAGCGCCCGACCGGGCTACCGGGCTCTGCTGGAGGCGGCCCGACGGGGCGGCTTCGACGCGGTGATCGTCGAGGCGCTGGACAGGCTAGCGCGCAAGCTCTCGGACTTGGCGGCCGCCCATGACGCGAGCTGCAGTTCAACCGCATGAGCCTGCACGCGGTGAACACCGGGCCGATCACGACCATGCATATCGGCATGCTCGGCACCATGGCGCAGGTGTTCCTGTCGGACCTGCGCGAGAAGACCAAGCGCGGGCAGCTCGGACGGGTGCTGAAGGGACGAGCAGCGAGCGGGATCGCTTACGGGTACCGTACCGTCGAGGACAACGGGGAACGCGGCGGGAGGCGCATCGAGCCTGGCGAGGCGGCGGTGGTGCGCCGCATCTTCGAGCTGTTCGCGAACGGGGTCAGCCCACGGGCGATCGCACACCGGCTGAACCAAGACGGCGTGCCGGGACCCGAGGGTCGACCCTGGGGCGATACCACCATCCGTGGCCAGCGGGAGCGTGGTACCGGGGTCCTCAACAACGAGTCCTACATCGGGCAGTTGGTCTGGAACCGCTGCTCGTATGTGAAGGATCCACGGACCGGGAAGAGGGTCGCGCGGCCCAACCCGCCGGAGGCTTGGGAGCGAACGGCGGTGCCCGAGCTGCGCATCATTCCGGACGAGCTGTGGGCGCGGGTGAAGCAGCGCCAAGAGGCGCTTGCGTTCGAAGTGGCGCGCGACGGGAGCGGCAATGCGCTCAACCGTGCGCATCGGCGGCGTTTCCTGCTCTCGGGCCTCCTCACGTGCGGCTGCTGCGGTGGAGGGTACACGCTCGTGACCAAGGATCGCTATGGCTGCGCG
>DASPJU010000141.1:0-3988 GCA_035628475.1 Salinarimonas sp.
GTGCGGCTCCGCTCAGTACCAGCCCGAGCAGCCGGCGCAGTCGAGCGTCACCTTCGGCACCGCGACCAAGGGCTCGATCGTCTCGAGCGGCTCCGGCTGGTGTCTCGCCGAGACCGACGCCGACGGGGAGTTCGACGCGACGGTGACCAACACCGACGACGAGACCCTCTACTTCTGGTGCCAGACCGCCCACAAGGTCTCCGACAGCGCGAAGGGCTGCCTCGTGGTCGCGTCCAACTCTGACTCGGCGCAGTGGAGCGCCTGATCCTCACCTCTCACCTCTGGAGGGCCTGACTCATGGCCATGGCCACCATCCCCCTCATCCCCAACGACGGGGTCCTCCTCATCAACGACGGGGCAGGCTCCCCCCTGTCGTACGCCATCGTCTACGAGGATGGGGACTTCACCCTCGGCGGCCTGAAGAAGAGCCAGAAGGAGGTGCAGGAGTTCCTCGATCGCGGCCGGTTCTACTCCGTGCGCGAGACCAATGACGTGTCCATCGACTGGAGCTTCTCGTGCCACGCCATCGCCATGCTCGGCGATGGCGTGACCGCGTCCCCCACGGACGTGTTCCTCAAGCTCGGTGTCTGGTCCGCGGCCACCAACCTCCTTCCCGCCGCGGCGGGCGGGGGGGCCTCGGGCGTGTGGTGTGTGAAGATGACGTTCACCGGGGAGAGGACCGACTACGGCGCCACCGCCGACACCACCGCCGTGCTGAAGTACTGTCACGCCGAGTCTCTGGACTTCGGGGAGGGCATCCCTGGAAAGTGGAGTTTGAAGGGCAAGCTCTACTGTCACAGCACGGACTACCTCACCCTCACCGGCTGAGCGAGGACCCCCATGGACACCGACACCCCCCCTGGCAGCGCTGCCACCCCCCCACCCGCGGGCCCCACGAAGGTCAAGCTGGGGAAGCGCGAGGTCTTCGTCTACGACGTCGCTGGCCTGGACATGACCACGCGGGAGGATCTCTGGTTCGCCTGGATGGAGGCCCTCCCCAAGGGCGTGGGGCCTCAGCGGCGCGTCTGGGCCGCGGCCGTCGGTCTCCTCACCCGCATCGGTCGGGACGCCAAGGTGGCCTATCAGGGCGACGTGGTGGCGTACGGCGGCGCCGTCTGGCGGCACCTGGTGGACGTCGAGAAGGCGAGCATCCCCGAGGTGGCGAAGGCCGGCGGCTTCCTCCTCGGCAAGGCGGCGCAGGGGATCTTCCCGCGGGAGGAGGAGATCGAGGCCGTCCGAAAAAACTCCGAGGGCGGCACGGGCACCTGAGCCGTGTCGCCTACCAGCTCTCCATGCAGCACGGGCGGGGGGACATCCGCTGGTTCCAGAGGCTGCCTCGGGACGAGCAGGCCGTGTGGATCGCGATGACGACCCCCGACCGGGGCGCGCGGGGGACGGCGCGGGGGGATGCCCTCGTGCAGGCACACCTGGAGAAGCAGCGCAAGAAGGCCAAGGGAGGCGGGTAATGGCGGTCACGAGGTACACCGAGGGCTCCGCCACCGTCCGCCTCTCCGACGGGCTGGAGCGGCTCGCCCGCCGGGTGCTCGAGGGCGCCCAGGGTGCGGCGGTGCGCGTGCTCGAGGAGGAGGCCGAGAAGGTCGCCGCCGCCGCGCGCGGCCAGTGGTACCAGGACGTCAACCGCCGCACCGGTCTCACCGGGCAGATCGAGGTCTTCACCACCATCGACGCCGCCCGCAACGAGGTGCGGGTCGGCATCGGCTCGCTGGACACCCGGAAGTCCGGGGGGAAGCCCCGATGGGTCATGGTGCGGCGGGCCAGCCCCACCAGCATGATCAAGGTCGAGGTGAGCGTCGAGGAGTACTGGCAGACCCCGCGGGCGCTGCGGGCCAACTTCCACCCGCTCCCCGCCGACGAGAAGAAGCGCCGCCCCGCCGACGTCGGGACCGGTCCCTACGTGTTCAAGGCCAACCCCAAGGCGGGGGACGGGAAGTCGCTCGAGGTGGAACTGGTGAGGAAGCCCGCGAAGGCCCGCATGACCGCCATCGCGCCCGAGCTCGCCGCGGCGTTCCGGGCCTCGATGGCGAAGGGGGGTAGGTAGCTCATGTCTACGGCCAAGGAACAGGTCAGCGTCGAGTGGATCGCGAAGTTCGACGAGCTGAAGAAGTCCCTGGGGGAGGCCAAAGGGATCGGCGATGACGTCGCGAAGGCCCTCGTGGGGCAGCTCTCGAAGGAGCTCCGGGCCGCGGAGAAGGCGTCGAAGGACGCGGCGAAGGCGGCGAAGGACACGAAGCAGAGCTTCGACGGGATCGGCGATGCCGCCGGCACGGCGGGCGCGGGCGCGAAGAAGCTCCGCGGGATCCTCGGGCAGCTCTCCCCTGAGCTTGCCGCCGCCGCCGGGCTGGTGGACGACATCGGCGACGCGATGGAGATCGCCGACGGCGCGGGCTCCGCGCTGGGGGTCTCGATGGGCCGGATCGCCGCCGTCGTGGGCGGCGTCACCATTGCGCTCGGGGGCGCCTACGTGGCGTACCGTGCCCTCTCCGAGGAGGCGGAGCGGGAGGCTGCCATCGCTGCAGCGGTCGAGCAGGCCAACCGCGCCATCACCCCCGTGCTCGAGGCCGAGCGCGCCGCGGTGCTGGATCTGAAGGTGGCCACGGGGGAGCTCTCCGAGGAGCAGGCCGACCTGGTGGAGATCCAGACCTCGGCCATGGACCGCTGGCGCGCGAGCACGGCCGAGACCCGCAAGCGCATCACCGAGCTCCGGGAGGACCAGGAGTCGCTCACCACCACCGTGGTCGACGGGCTCCAGGCCTGGGGGGCGAAGTGGGGATGGCTGGGGGCCATCCAGACCGCGGCGCTCGACGGGCTCACCACCGACTCGGCTGAGCTCCAGGCGGAGATCGACGGGCTCCAGGGGACGGTCGACCGGGCCACCACCTCGACGGTGGCGACTGTGAAGGCGCAGCGCCAGGCCGCCGAGGCCAAGCGCGGGCACGCCGCCGCGGCGAGGGGGCTCGAGACCACGCTCGCCGCCCTGGCCGCCGAGGAGGAGGCCGAGGCCTCCCTCGCCGCGGCGAACCTCGCCGTCTACAACCAGGTGATCGCCTCCCTCGGCGAGGCCGAGGCTGCCGACCGCCGGGCGATCATGAGCGCCCGGGAGCGTGCCGACGCCGACCACGCCGCTGCCCTGGCCGCGCTGGACGCCGAGCGCACCCGTGCCCTCGCCGTCACCGAGGGGGCGAGCGCGCGGGAGGAGATCGAGCGCGCCCACCGCGCCGCCATGCAGGCGGAGAACGCGGCCTACTACGCCGCTGTGGACGCGGACACCGCCGCGGCCCTCGCGAAGATCGACGCGATGGTCACCGAGCACGCTGCCGAGCAGGCGGCCCACCTCGCCGAGGTGCGCGAGAAGGCCTGGGGGATGGCGAGCGACCTCGCCGATGCCATCGCCACCATCACCGACACGGTGAGCCAGCGGCAGATGGACGCGGTGGAGGCCGCCCAGGCGGAGCTGGAGGCCCTCGGCGAGAACGCGACGAAGGCCGAGCGCGCCCAGGCCCAGAAGCGCGTGAAGGAAGCCGAGGCCGCGGCCCTGCGCGGGTTCGGGGTCGCGAAGGGGGCGGCCATCGCCTCGGCGACCGTGCAGGCCATCCAGGCGAGCCTGGCGGCCTACGTGGATGGCCTCTCCGTCGGCGGGCCCGCGGGGCTCATCCTGGGGCCCGCGATGGCCGCCGTGGCCGCGGGTGTCGGGGCTGCCAACGTGGCCGCCATCGCGAGCTCGCCGGCGCCGTCGTTCGGCGACACCCCTGCGCCCATGCGGATGCAGGGGGGCGGGAACGTGCACCTGGCCAGCGGGGACTTCTTCGCCGCGGCGCAGTCGCCCGAGGCCCTCCGCAACCAGGTGGGCGCAGGCGCGCCGGGCTCGGTCTACGTGAAGCACCGGCACAAGCTCTTCCAGGCCGAGGTGAAGGAGGACCTGCGGACGCGCGGGGCCCTCCGCAAGGCCACCGACAGCGCCCGGCCTCGG
>DASPJU010000142.1:0-2303 GCA_035628475.1 Salinarimonas sp.
TGCGTCACCGTGCTGAACTCCATGGCCTTGAGGAAGGCGATCAGCCGCTGCGGATCGGGATCGGTCAGGCGCAGCGCGTCCATCGGCACGGGGGTCGGCGCCTCCATGTCGAGGTCGACGAGGCGCTTGGACAGGCGCGCCTGGTCCGCATAGGTGATCAGCGCCTCCCGGCGCTTGGGCTGCTTGATCTCGGCGGCGCGGGCGAGCAGCGTCTCGAGGTCGCCGTATTCCTGGATGAGCTGGGCCGCCGTCTTCGGGCCGATGCCGGGCACGCCCGGCACGTTGTCGGAGGCGTCGCCCATGAGCGCCAGCACGTCGCCGATCCGCTCCGCCGGCACGCCCCAGCGCTCGGCCACCGCCGCCTCGTCGAGGTTGCGCTCGGGGCGGTAGCCCGGCTTGCCCTTGGAGCCCGACTCGAAGTCGTAGAAGCGCACCAGCGGTCCCACGAGCTGCATCAGGTCCTTGTCGGCCGAGACGATGAGCACGTCGGCGCCGCGCTCGGTGGCCTGGCGGCAATAGCTCGCGATGAGGTCGTCGGCCTCGTAGCCCTGGAGCTCGATCGGATCGAGGCCGAAGGCCCGTACCGCGTCGCGCATGAGCGGCATCTGGGCTTTCAGGTCGTCGGGCGCGTCGGGGCGGTGGCCCTTGTAGTCGGGGTAGATCTCCTTGCGGTGCGAGCCCTCCGACTTGTCGAGCACGATGGCCAGATGCGTCGGCTTGATCCCCGCGGCCCCGTCGCGCACGAACTGGAACAGCTTGCCGCAGAACAGGCGCAGCGCCCCCGTGGGCAGCCCGTCCGAGCGGTAATTGTACTTCTGGTCCTGGTTCATGGACTGGAAGAAGGCCCGGAAGATGAAGGACGAGCCGTCGACCAGGATCAGGTGGTCGCCTTTGGACAGGGGCTTGGACATCAGCGGCTCCGAGGACGCGCGGGGCGCGGCGGGTCTTAGGATGAAGCGCTCGCCGGCACAACCGCCACCGCCTGCGACCGAGCCGACCCGGGAAGCCCTGGAGCGAGGGCGCGCCGCCCGGGTCCCTGTCGTCCCACGGCGCGGGGCGTCAGGGCATGAACAGGTGGCGCGCCGCCCGGGCCTCCTTGATGATGAAGTCCATCGTGGCGCGGATGCGGGCGATGTCCTTCAGGTCGGCATGGACGATGAGCCAGAAGGAGCGGGTCACCGAGACCTGGTCGGGCAGGACCGGCACGAGGCGCTGGTCCGTCCCGGCCACGAAGTGCGGCAGCAGGCAGATGCCGGCGCCCGCCAGCGTCGCCTGCATCTGCGCGACGAGGCTCGAGCTCCGGAGGCGCGCCCGCAGGCCCTTGGAGACCTCGCCGAGATAGTCGAGCTCGGGGGTGAAGATGAGGTCGTCGATATAGCCGATGACCTGGTGCTCGTGGACGTCGTCGGGCTTGGTGATCGCCGCGGTCCGGTCGAGATAGTCCCGCGTCGCGTAGAGGCCGAGGCGGTAGTCGGTGAGCCGGCGGGCGACGATCTTGCCCTCCTTGGGCGGCGCCAGCGAGATCGCGACGTCGGCCTCGCGCTTGGAGAGCGAGAGCAGGCGCGGCATGGCCACGATCTGGATCTCGAGATCCGGGTACTGGCTCGCCAGAGCGGCCGTGCGAGGCGCCAGGAACATGGTGCCGAAGCCGTCGGGCGTGCCGATGCGCACCGTGCCCGACAGGGCGAGATCGGCGCCGCCGATCTCGGACGAGACCGCGAGCGCCTGGGTCTCGATCGCCTCGGCCTTGGCGAGCAACCGCTCCCCGTGCTCGGTCAGCGCGTAGCCCTGGGGCCGGCGCTCGAACAGCTTCGCCTTGAGCGAGTCCTCCAGCGCCGTGATGCGGCGCGAGACGGTCGCGTGGTCGGCGCCCAGCCGCCGCGCCGCCACCGTCAGCCGCCCCACCCGCGCCACCGCGAGGAAGAAGCGCAGATCGTCCCAGTCGAAGCGGCTCATGGCCGCGCCCGCCGGGTCCCGCCCTTGCGCGTCATCATCGTCTCCACTCCTGACCGCAACTTTGGCATTCGCGCACGCGGCGCATTCGCTTTCTCTCGTCGACGTGCGAATATGGCAATGGTACCGCGAAGCCAATCACAACTTAGGGAGCACGCCATGCGGACGGTCGGCCATTTCATCGGAGGACGCGAGGTCGAGGGCCGGTCCGGCCGCTACGCGGAGGTGTTCCAGCCCATGGACGGGAGCGTGATCGCGCGCGTCGCGTTAGCGACGCGGGAGGAGGTCCGCTCTGCTGTCGAGAACGCGTCCGTTGCGCAGGCCTCGTGGGCTGCGACGAACCCGCAGCG
>DASPJU010000143.1:0-2527 GCA_035628475.1 Salinarimonas sp.
GATCTCTGCCCCCTCGAGCGCCTCTAGCCGCGCGATCTCGTCCATCGGCAAGGTCGTGAACAGTTTCAGGAACCGTCCGACGTCGGCATCCTCGGTGTTGCGCCAAAACTGCCAGTAGTCGTAGGGCGGCAGCATCTCCGGGTCGAGCCAGACGGCGCCGGCGGCGGTCTTGCCCATCTTGGCGCCCGACGCGGTGGTGAGCAGCGGGCACGTGAGCGCGAAGAGCTGGGGCGCCCCCATGCGCCGGCCCAGATCCATGCCGTTGACGATGTTGCCCCATTGATCCGACCCGCCCATCTGCAGCCTGCAGCCGTAGCGCCGCGACAGCTCGACGAAGTCGTAGGCCTGCAGGATCATGTAGTTGAACTCGATGAACGAGAGCGGCTGCTCGCGGTCGAGCCGCAGGCGCACCGAATCGAAGGTGAGCATCTGGTTGACCGAGAAGTGCCGGCCGACGTCCCGCAGGAACTCGATGTAGTTGAGCGCGAGGAGCCACTCGGCGTTGTCGACCATGACGGCGTCCCCGGCACCGTCGCCGAAGCGCAGGAACGGCGCGAAGGTCTTCTGAATCTCGGCCTTGTTGGCGTCGATGGTCTCGGGCGTCAGGATGCGGCGGGTCTCGTCGCGCCCGGACGGATCGCCGACCCGCGTGGTGCCGCCGCCCATGAGCGTGATCGGGCGTCCGGCCCCCGTCGCCTGGAGCCAGTGCAGCATCATGATCGACAGGAGATGGCCCACATGGAGCGAGGGCGCCGTGCAGTCGTAGCCCACATAGGTCGTGAGCTCACCCCTCGCCGCCAGGGCGTCGATCCCGGCGGGATCGGATGTCTGGTGGATGAAGCCGCGCTCATTGAGCGTGTTCATGAAATCGGAGGCGGGCGTCGACATGGAAGGGCTCTCTTCGGGTTCTGCCCCGTGGTAAGGCGGGGAGAGCGGCCCCATAGCAGGTCGGGCCGTGGACTTCACGGGAGAATCGCGACGTGAGCCTCCTTCGCGCCATCGGCCTGATGAGCGGCACCTCGCTGGACGGCGTCGACGTGGCGCTGATCGAGACCGACGGCGAGCGGCGCACGATCCTGGGCGCTTCCGGGTACCGGCCCTACACGGGGGAGGAGCGCGCCATCCTGCGTCAGGCGCTCGCGGCCGGCGCGACGCTCACCGACCGCGCGAGCCGGCCCGGCATGCTCGCCGAGGCCGAGGCCCTGGTGACCCGGACCCATGCCGAGGCCGTGGAGGCCTTCATGGCTGAGCGGGGGCTGGCGCGCGCCGACATCGACGTGGTCGGCTTCCACGGCCAGACGGTGCTGCACCGGCCCGAACGCGGCCTCACCGTCCAGATCGGCGACGGGCCGGCGCTGGCGCGCCGGCTCGGCTTGGCCGTCGTCCACGACCTGCGCGCGGCGGACGTGGCTGCGGGCGGGCAGGGAGCGCCCTTGGTGCCCGTCTTCCATCGGGCGCTCGCGGAAGCCGCGGGCCTCGAGCCGCCGCTTGCCGTGCTCAACATCGGCGGCGTCGCCAACGTGACGCTCATCGGAGCGGAGGGCGAGCTCCTCGCCTTCGACACCGGGCCGGGCAACGCGCTCCTCGACGACCTCGTCGCCGAGCGCACCGGCGCGCCGTTCGACGCGGGCGGCGCCATCGCTGCGGCGGGGCGTCCCGACGAGGCGCTGCTCGCCTGGCTTCTCACCCACCCCTATTTCGTGCGCCGGCCGCCGAAATCGCTGGACCGCAACTGGTTCTCGCACCGTATCGTCGCCCACCTGCCGACCGAGGACGCCGCCGCGACCCTCGCCGCCTTCACGGCCCGCTCCGCCGCCCGCGCCCTGGATTTCGTAGACGCGCGCCCGCGTCGCTGGATCGTCGGTGGGGGAGGGGCGCTCAACGGGGAGATCCTGCGGCTGCTCGGCGCCCAGACCGGGGCCGAGGTCGTGACGGCCGACGCGGTGGGTTGGTCCTCCGCCGCCCTCGAGGCCCAGGCCTTCGCGTTCCTGGCGGCGCGCAGCCTCAAGGGCCTGCCGATCACCTATCCGAGCACCACGGGCGCGCCGCAGGCGATGACAGGCGGGGTGCTGGCTCGACCGTGAGCGTTACCACCACCTCTCCCCTCCGGGAGGGGAGGTGCCGATCACGCCGCCGCTTCGTCGACCTTGCCCAGGCGCTTGTCGAGGTAGCCGTCGACCGTCAGCATCAATTCCTCGACGCGCCCGTCGAAGAAGTGGTTGGCGCCGTCCACGAGCGCGTGCTCGATCTGGATGCCCTTCTGCGTCTTCACCTTCTCGATCACGGACATGACGTCCTTGACCGGCGCGACGCGGTCCTCCGAGCCGTGGACGAAGAGCCCCGAGGAGGGGCAGGGCGCGAGGAACGAGAAGTCGTAGCGGTTCGCCATCGCCGCGATCGAGATGAAGCCCTCCACCTCCGGGCGGCGCATCAGCAGCTGCATGCCGATCCAGGCCCCGAAGGAGACGCCGGCGATCCAGCAGGTGCGCGCGTCCGTGTTGACGGACTGCGCCCAGTCCAGCGCCGA
>DASPJU010000144.1:0-3136 GCA_035628475.1 Salinarimonas sp.
CGCAGCCCTTCATCTCGGGCGCGATCTCCAAGACCATCAACATGCCGAACGACGCCACGGTGGAGGACTGCAAGTCCGCCTACCTGCTGTCGTGGAAGCTCGCGCTCAAGGCCAACGCGCTCTACCGCGACGGCAGCAAGCTCAGCCAGCCGCTGCAGAGCCAGCTCATTGCCGACGAGGAGGATGAGGACGACGCGATCGAAGCCTTCCTCGAGAAGCCGCAGGCGGCACGTGCGGCGGCCGCGGCCGAGCGCGTGGTCGAGAAGATCGTCGAGCGCATCACCGTGCTGCGCGAGCGCGAGCGCATGCCCGACCGCCGCAAGGGCTACACCCAGAAGGCGGTGGTGGGCGGCCACAAGGTCTATCTGCGCACCGGCGAGTACGATGACGGGCGCCTCGGCGAGATCTTCATCGACATGCACAAGGAGGGCGCGGCCTTCCGGGCGATGATGAACAACTTCGCCATCGCGGTCAGCCTGGGGCTCCAGTACGGCGTGCCGCTCGAGGAATATGTGGAGGCCTTCACCTTCACTCGCTTCGAGCCGGCGGGCTTCGTCCAGGGCAACGAGTCGATCAAGAACGCGACCTCGATCCTTGACTACATCTTCCGCGAGCTCGCGATCT
Organism: Salinarimonas sp.; assembly: GCA_035628475.1. Classification (GTDB taxonomy): domain Bacteria; phylum Pseudomonadota; class Alphaproteobacteria; order Rhizobiales; family Beijerinckiaceae; genus Salinarimonas_A. Next base: position 625 of record DASPJU010000144.1, read on the forward strand.
CCTATCTCTCGCGCTACGACCTCGCCCATGTCGACCCTTCCGACATCGGCCACGACGTGATCGGCAAGGGCGAGGCGCAGTCGAAGCTCGCGGAGGGCGCTCCCACGAACGCCACCCGCGTCGTCTCGAAGGGCTTCGTGCGCGGCCAGTCCGACAAGCTGATGCTGATCCCCGGCGGGCGCACCGGCACCGACGGCCGCCCCCGGGCGAGCGCGGGCCTCACCCAGGGCGCCACGGCGCTGAAGGAGGAGCCGCAGGTCTATGACGACGAGGACGAGGGCGACGACGTCGACCTCTCCCGCCTCGGCTTCACGACCCCCGAGGCCCCCGCCGCCCGCGCCTCGACCGAGCGCGCCCCCGGCGCCGCCTCCGCCGCCGACAAGCGCGCCGAGGCTCGCATGAAGGGCTATGTCGGCGAGGCCTGCCCCGAATGCGCCAACTTCACGCTGGTGCGCAACGGGACCTGTCTGAAGTGCGACACCTGCGGGTCGACGACGGGGTGCTCGTGAGAGACGGCGCCCCTCCGGCGTCCTGTGAAAACCATATGAGAGTCGACGTGGGGACGAAAAGTCCTCACGCGATCTGAAGGAAAAACCCTACACACCGAGGGCCGCCCCCATGGCGGCCCTCATCTCATTTGGAAGCGCTCTCTCAGATGGCTACGCTGATCCCCTCCCAATGACATCGGCATGCCTCCTGCGACCTCGCAGATGCGGGATCTTGGGTCCGTGACGGCTGGTTGGAAAACGGCATCGAGAACGAGGAGAACCTGCTAACCCTGGGCGCCGTCAAGCCTTCCGGTCGGCTACCGGCCAGCGCCTCGCGCGTGATGGCCCTTGGCGTTGCCGCGACGGTCAGCGCGCCGTGCGTGAGCCGCGGTCCGTCCCGCGAACAGCCCCGGCCTTCGATCCTCCCAGGCCCTCAAGGATCGGACAGTCCGGCCGCCTGTCCCCGTGGCAGTTGGCGGACAAGTGCCTCAGCGTATCCACCATGCCCTGCATCTCGGCGATACGCGCCTCCAAGTCGGCGATGTGCGCCGCTGTGATCCGTTTCACCTCGCTGCTGGGCCGCCCGGCGTCGCGCCACAGGCTCAGGAGCTGCGAGATCTCCGCGACCGAGAAGCCCAGGTTCCTCGCCCGCTTGATGAACCGCAGGTCGTGAATGTCCCGCTCGTCAAAGTCGCGATACGTGTTCTCGCGCCGGGCAGCCTTGTTCAGGAGGCCGTTCGTCTCGTAGTAGCGGATCATCTTGGCGGAGACACCGGAGGCCTCCGCCGCCTTGCCGATGTTCATGGCTGACCTCCCGAGGCCCTCAGCGGGGCCCGGAAGCCCCGCAGTCGAAGCGCGTTGGTGAGCACGCTGACGCTCGACATCGCCATGGCGAGCCCGGCGAAGATCGGCGACATGAGCACGCCGGCCACTGGATACAGCAGCCCCGCGGCGACCGGGATCAAGACCACGTTGTAGCCGAAGGCCCAGACGAGGTTCTGGCGGATGTTGCGCAGGGTCGCCTGGCTCAGCGCCATGGCGTTGGGCACGCCCCGGAGATCGCCGCCCATGAGCACCACGTCGGCGCTTTCGATGGCTATGTCCGTGCCCGTCCCGATGGCGAGACCGACGTCGGCCTGGGCGAGCGCAGGGGCATCGTTGATGCCGTCGCCCACGAAGGCGACCCGGGCCGCGCCGCCGGCCTGGAGGCGCTTCACGATCTCGGCCTTGTCAGTCGGCAGCACCTCCGCGACCACGTCGTCGATCCCGAGCGTCTGGGCGATGGCCTCCGCCGTGCGCCGGTTGTCGCCCGTGATCATGACGACCCGCACCCCGAGCCCATGCAGGGCCTTGATCGCGGCGGGCGTGGTCTCCTTGATCGGGTCCGCGACCGCGATCACGGCGGCGAGCCGGCCTTCGACGGCCGCGTAGAGCGGCGTCTTACCCTCGTCACCCAGCCGTGCCGCCGCCTCCGCGAATACCGCCACGTCCAGGCCGAGCTGCGCCATCATCCGGCCGGCCCCGACCTCGACGCGGCGCCCCTACACGACGGCGCGGACGCCGAAGCCCGGGATCGCCTCGAAGGCGGCGGGCTCCGCGAGCACCAGGCCGCGCCGGCGTGCCTCGTCGACGATTGCCGCGGCGACCGGGTGCTCCGAGCGGGTCTCGACGGAGGCGACGAGCGCCAGGACCTCACCCTCGGCGAAGCCCTCGGCCACGGCGACGTCGGTGAGCTCGGGCCGGCCCTTGGTCAGAGTGCCGGTCTTGTCGACGGCGACCACGGTGGCGTCCCGGAGCGCCTGCAGGGCCTCGCCGCGCCGGAACAGGATGCCGAGCTCGGCGGCCTTGCCGGTGCCCACCATGATCGAGGTGGGCGTGGCCAGGCCCATGGCGCAGGGGCAGGCGATAATCAGGACGGCGACAAGGTTGATCAGGGCGAAGGTCAGGGCCGGCTCCGGCCCGACCAGGAGCCAGACCAGAAAGGTCAGGGCTGCTCCGGCGATCACCGCCGGAACGAACCACAT
>DASPJU010000145.1:0-4558 GCA_035628475.1 Salinarimonas sp.
TACGAGCGGCATCCGGCCGTGCACCACCTTACGGGCACCGTGGAGGAGGGGGATCTGGTGGCCGTCGTCGGTCCGAACGGCGCCGGAAAGTCCACCCTGTTCAAGGGGATAGTGGGCCTGCTGAAGCCGCTCGCCGGCCGCATCGAGCGCAACGGCCTCGCGCCGACCGACATCGCCTACCTGCCGCAGGCGGCCGAGATCGACCGTTCCTTCCCGCTCGCCGTCTACGACCTCGTCGCCATGGGCCTGTGGGACCGGGCGGGGCTTCTGGGCGGCATCGGCCGGCGCGACCGGGCCGCCATCGAGGCCGCCATCGCGGCGGTAGGGCTCGCGGGCTTCGAGCGGCGCGTCATCGGCACGCTCTCGGGCGGCCAGATGCAGCGCGCGCTGTTCGCGCGCCTCCTGCTCCAGGACGCGCGCCTCATCCTGCTCGACGAGCCCTTCACGGCCATCGACGCCAAGACGGCGGCCGACCTCCTCGATCTCGTGCGCCGCTGGCACGCCGAGGAGCGCACCGTCGTGGCCGTCCTCCACGACCTCGACATGGTCCGCCGCGCCTTCCCCCAGACCCTTCTCATCGCCCGCGAGCCCGTGGCCTGGGGCGAGACCGGGACGGTGCTGGCGCCCGAGAACCTCCTGCGCGCCCGCCGCATGATCGAGGCCCACGATCCCGACGCCGTTGCATGCGCGCGGTGAAGGGAGCGATCTCCCCTCTCCCGGAGGGGAGATGATGGAGCATGTCCTCGCCCCCTTCACGGAGTTCGCCTTCATGCGCCGGGCGCTGGTCGGCGTGATCGCGATCGCGTTGGGCAGTGGGCCCGTGGGCGTGTTCCTGATGCTGCGGCGCATGAGCCTGACGGGCGACGCCATGGCGCATGCGATCCTGCCGGGCGCGGCTGTGGGCTACCTCGTGGCCGGCCTGTCGCTGCCCGCGATGACGATCGGGGGGCTGGCGGCGGGCGTCGTGGTGGCGGTGCTGGCGGGGCTCGTGGCGCGGCTGACCGCCCTGAAGGAGGACGCCTCGCTCGCCGCCTTCTACCTCGTCTCCCTCGCGCTGGGGGTCACCATCGTCTCGCTGCGGGGCTCGAACGTGGACCTGCTCCACGTCCTGTTCGGCACGGTGCTGGCCTTGGACGACGCGGCCCTGATCCTGCTCGCCTGCATCACCAGCATCACCCTGGCGACCCTGGCCCTCGCCTACCGGCCGCTGGTGCTGGACAGCGTCGATCCCGTCTTCCTGCGCTCCGTGAGCGGGGCGGGGACCCCCGTGCACCTGATCTTCCTCGGGCTGGTGGTGCTCAACCTCGTGGGCGGCTTCCAGGCCCTGGGCACCCTGCTCGCCGTGGGACTCATGATGCTGCCCGCGGCGGCCGCGCGGTTCTGGAGCGACGACGTCACGGTGATGATCCTCGTCGCGATGGGGATCGGGCTCGCCTCCGGGTTCGTCGGCCTCCTGGTCTCCTTCCACGCCGAGCTGCCCTCTGGCCCGTCCATCATCCTCGTGGCCGGCGGGGCCTATCTCGTCTCGCTGCTCGTCGGCCGCACGGGCGGGCTCCTCTGGCTTGCCTGGCCCCGCCGCCATCTCGAGGCCTGAGTTTCACGTCGACGTACAGGAGGTCATGATGCTCTCCCGCCGCACGCTCCTCGCCGCGCTCCTCTCCACCGCCGCCCTCCACCCCGCCGCCGCCGGAGACGGGAACAAGGTGAAGGTGGTGGCCACCTTCTCGATCATCGGCGACATGGCCCGGGAGGTGGGCGGCGACCGGATCGATCTCGCCACCCTGGTCGGCCCGAACGGCGACGGGCACGTCTACTCGCCGACGCCCGCGGACGCACGGCGGATGAAGGAGGCGCAGGTCATCGTCGCCAACGGCCTCAAGTTCGAGGGCTGGATCGGCCGGCTCGTGCGCTCGAGCGGCACCAAGGGGCGTCTCGTCGAGGCCGCGAAGGGCGTTCGCACCGTCAAGGTGGACGAGAACGCCCCGGGCCACGACCACGGCGACCACTCCCATGCCGGCGACATCGACCCTCATGCCTGGCAGTCGCTCGCCAACGGCAAGGTCTACGTGGCGAACATCCGGGACGCGCTGATCGCCGCCGATCCCGCCGGGCGCGAGGCCTATCTCGCCAACGCTGCCGCCTACACGGAGCGGCTCGACGCCCTCGACCGGGAGATGCGCGAGCTCCTCGGCCGGATCCCGCCCGAGCGTCGGCGCGTGATCACCTCGCACGATGCCTTCGGCTATTTCGCCGAAGCCTACGGCCTGGCCTTCGTGGCCCCTCAGGGCGTGTCGACCGAAGCGGAGGCCTCGGCGCGCGACGTGGCCCGCATCATCCAGCAGATCCGGCGGGAGAAGATTGGCGCCGTGTTCCTGGAGAACGTCACCGACGCGCGCCTCGCCAGGCGCATCGCCGACGAGACCGGCGCCAAGGTCGGCGGCACGCTCTACTCGGACGCGCTGTCCGACCCGTCCGGGCCGGCCGGCACCTATGTCGAGATGATGCGCCACAACGCCCGCACGATCGCGGCGGCCCTGGTCCCGACCCAGTAAGCAGGGGGCGCGGCCGCGCCCCCGCCCGAACCGTCAGCGGGCCGAGAAATCGGCTTGGGTCGCGCCGGGCTGCACCGCCGCGAGATAGCCGCCGCCCCGAAGCGGCGTCGGCGTCTCGATCACGCGCGCCACCATGCGCGCCCCGGTGTCGATCACATGCACCCGTCCCTCGCCGCCCTGGCTCACGAAGGCCAGGCGCCCGTCCGGGGTGACGGCGCTGTGGCGGCCCTCGCGCCCCGCCGTCGGCTCGCCCGCGACGGGTCCGTTCGCGAGCTTCGGCAGCGGCACGCGGGCGACCGCCTGGCGGAAGCCCGGCGAGGCGGGATCCACGTCGACGAGGTTCAGGTGATCGCCGTCGGGGTGGACGCTCGCATAGGCGGCGAACCGCGCCGAGACGCCGCCGCGACCGACCTGGCCGCGCGCGAGGGGCGTGCGCGCCACGGTCTCGGCCGCGAGATCGACCCAGTGCAGGTCGACCTCGGCCTCGGCCCAGCGGGGCGGCGGCACGGGAGCGTTGAGCGGGCCGAAGGCGTGGCGCCCGTCCGCCGTGAGGCGCTGGCGCGCGTTGCGTCCGCCCGCGCGCTCCTCCACGGCCCAGGGAAGCGTCCTCGCCTCCGTCAAGGCGGCGCCCGCGGCGCGCGCGATCTCGAAGCCGCGCAGGGTCGAGCCGGTCCACTTGCCCGTCGCGGCCGAGAACGCGTTGGAATGCCCTCCTCGCCCGAGCGGCAGGCTGCTCACCGGCTTCAGCGAACCGTCGAGGAGGACGTTGATCTTGGCCTCCGGCCGCATGAGATCGGCGATGCGGTACGAGTCGACGCGCTCGGCGAGGTGGAGGAAGACCGCGGGCTCGGGCCCCCCGCCGACCGCGAGGTTGAGCTCCGCGTCGGCCGAACCCGCATCGACCCGGAACTGCTTGGCGGCATAGCTCGCGAGGTCGACGAGGGTCAGGAGCTTCACGCTCTCGTCCGAGTCGAGGCCCGTCGCCGCGAAGAAGCGGCCCTCCGGATCGACCGCCGCCCAGGCATAGCGGGCGGGCAGCGGGATCGGCATGGGCACCCGCCGCTCGACCCCCGGCCCGCTTCCGCCCAACCGCAGCACCACGAGCTGCTTGTTGCGGTCGTCGGGAACGAGCACCCGCCCGTCCGGCAGGGCGACCACGCCGGCATGGGCGCCGACCGCGAGGTCGTCCACGGTGGCGACGAGGGGGAAATCGCCCCGCGCCGCATAGATGTAGAGCCGTGCGGCGGCGGTGTCGCCGACCAGCAGGTGAGCCGGCGCCTGCGCCGTCGCGGGCGCGGCGGCCCCGAGGGCGAGGGCGCCCGCCAGCGCGAGCATCACGGTGCGGCGAGCGGGGCCGTCGGGGGTCTTGGGGGCGGCGGGTCGACGTGCCATCTGAAGGTTCTCCGGGTGTTGGTCCGGATGATATGTTATAGTGTTACAAACTGCTGTCCAGCTCTCCTGGGCTGGCGACCGGAGCTCCCATGACCGACAAGATCCCCGTCACCGTGCTCACCGGCTATCTCGGCGCCGGCAAGACCACGCTGCTCAACCGCATCCTCACCGAGCCGCACGGCAAGCGTTACGCCGTGATCGTCAACGAGTTCGGCGAGATCGGCATCGACAACGACCTCGTCGTGGGCGCCGACGAGGAGGTGTTCGAGATGAACAACGGCTGCATCTGCTGCACCGTGCGCGGCGACCTCATCCGCATCATGGACGGCCTGATGAAGCGGCGGGGCAAGTTCGACGCGGTCATCGTCGAGACCACGGGCCTGGCCGACCCCGCCCCCGTGGCCCAGACCTTCTTCGTCGACCAGGACGTGTCGGACGCGGCCCGCCTCGACGCCGTGGTGACGGTCGCCGACGCCAAGTGGCTCTCCGACCGTCTGAAGGACGCACCCGAGGCTAAGAACCAAATCGCCTTCGCGGACGTGATCGTTCTGAATAAGATCGACCTCGTTTCGCCCGAGGCATTTGAGGCGGTGGAAGCGCGCATCCGCGCCATC
>DASPJU010000146.1:0-5216 GCA_035628475.1 Salinarimonas sp.
GCCCGCGCCTCGTCCTCGGTGCGTTTGAGGAAGGTGGGCGTCATGAGATGGCCGCCGTTCACGAGGGCCCCCACCGCCGCCACCGCCTGGAGCGGGGCGACCGCGAGGCCGTGGCCGAAGGCGATCGTCATGGTGTTGAGCTCGCCCCAGCGCGGCGGCAGGAGCGGCGCCGCGCTCTCGGGCAGCTCCGTCTGCATGCGGTCGAGCTGGCCCAGTTTCTTCAGGAAGGCCTTGTGGGCCTCGACGCCCAGGCCCAGGGCCATGCGCGCCGTGCCGATGTTGGAGGAATAGACGAACACCTCCGGCACGGTGAGCACGCGGTTCTGGGCGTGGAAGTCGCCGATGGCGAAGCGGCCGTGGCGAAGCTTGGCGCGGGCGTCGAAGGTCGAGTTGATGGTGTACTTGCCCGAATCGAGCGCCATCGCGGTGGTGAGCGCCTTGAAGGTCGATCCCATCTCGAAGACGCCGACATTGATCCGGTTGATCCGGTCCTTCTCGAGCGCGTCGACGGGATTGTTGGGATCGAAGTCGGGCAGCGAGACGAGGGCCACGACCTCGCCCGTGTTGACGTCGAGCACCATCCCGGCGGTGGCCTTGGCGCGGTACTTCTCCATGGCCCGGGCGAGCTCGTCGCGCAGCGCGTGCTGGACGCGCAGGTCGATGGAGAGCTCCACGGGCTTGAGGTCCGTGGAGGAGCGGGCGAAGCCGAGGCCGTTGAGGTCCTGCAGGCCCTGGGCGTCGATGTATTTCTCGATGCCCGCGATGCCCACGTTGTCGACATTGGCGAAGCCGAGCACGTGGGCGGCGGCGTGGCCGTTGGGATAGACGCGCTTGTGCTCGGGCAGGAAGCCCACGCCGGGGATGCCGAGGCGGTGCACCTCCGCCTGCTGGCGGGGCGTGACCTCGCGCTTGACCCAGACGAAGCCGCGCTTCGTGCCGAGCTTGTCGCGCAGCTCGCGGGCGTTGAGGTCGGGCAGCACGGCGGTGAGGAGCTCGACCGCCTCGTCCTTGTCGATGATGTTGCGCGGCTCGGCGAAGATCGACACCGTCCTGACGTCGGTGGCGAGCAGCTCGCCGTTGCGGTCGACGATGTCGGGGCGCGAGGCCGTGATGGCGGCGCCCGCGGCCTTGCGGGCCCCGTGCTGCTCCGGCTTGATGCCGAGCATCACGAGGCGCCCGCCGATCACCCCGAACAGGAGCGTGAAGCCCACGGCCACGAGCCCCACCCGCGTGGCGCTCTTGTCGGCGCGAAGCCTGAACAGGTCGCGGGCATGGGCGAGCAGCCCCTTTCGCGCGGTGGCGGCGGGGGCGGCGTCCGGTCGGGGGAGATCGTCGGCCACGGGATCACCTCGACGGGATGCGGATGGAGGGGACGGGAGCGCCGCCGGCGCGCGCCCGGCGGAGGCGGGCCGCGACGGTCACGGCGCGGGGATCTGGCGTGGCCACGGGATCACCTCGACGGGGTGCGGGTGGAGGGGGCGGGCGTGCCCGACGCGCGCTTGTCGGACGGGGTGGCGGTGGGCTCGAGGAGCCCCAGCGCCTCGAGCTTGCGGGCGATCTGGTCCGTCCTGGGCGCGCGGGTGGGCAGGTCGGGGAAGCGGGCGAGCTGGTGGGGCGAGAGCGTCTGCAGGTCGAGGTGCCGCTCGGCGGCCTCCTGCAGGCGGTCGGGGCGGTTCAGGAGCTGCCACTCGGCGCGCAGCACCGCGATGGCGTCGCGCTCCCGGGCGATCCGCCCGCGCAGCTTCGCGATCTGCTCGGCGTAGTAGGTGGCCTCGTACTTGATCGAGTAGGCGTAGCCCGCGGAGCCCAGGAGGCCCAGGATCGCCAGCACGTGCAGGAGCCTGATCATCGCCGCCCTCCCCTGGTCTCGGCGGTCCGGGGCAGGCCGGCCAGCGCCTCCAGCGCCCCGAGATCCCCTTGCGCCGGCGCCTCCGTGCGCTCGGCCGCCCGCAGCTTGGCCGACCGAGCGCGGGGATTGCGCGCCACCTCGGCCTCGGAGGGCGCGACCGGCCCCCGCACGAGGGCCGTGAAGCTCGGCGCGATCTCGGGCTCGAGGCCCGGCACGTGGCGCGAGCCGCGGGCGACGCGGCCCGTGCGCGCGGCGAGGAACTGCTTCACGATCCGGTCCTCGAGGGAATGGAAGGTCACGACGGCGAGCCGGCCGCCGGGCTTGAGCGCCCGCTCGGCGGCGGAGAGCGCCCGCACGAGCTCGCCCAGCTCGTCGTTGACCGCGATGCGCAGGGCCTGGAACACGCGGGTGGCGGGATGGGGCCCGTTGGGCTCGGCGCGCACCAGCCCCGCCACGAGGTCGGCCAGCGCCCGCGTGGTGCGGATCGGCTCGCGCCGGCGCCGCTCCACGACGGCCCGCGCCACGGCGCGGGAGCGCCGCTCCTCGCCGTAATGATAGAAGATGTCGGCGAGCTCGGCCTCGGGCGCCTCGTTGACGATGTCGGCGGCCGAGCGCCCGGCCCGCTCCATGCGCATGTCGAGGGGACCGTCGAAGCGGAACGAGAAGCCCCGCTCCGCCTCGTCGATCTGCATCGACGACACCCCGATGTCGAGGACGACGCCGTCGAGCGAGCCCAGGCCGTCGCGCTCCGCCACGATGCCGTCGAGGTCGCCGAACCGCCCCGTCACGAGATCGAGGCGCCCGCCATAGGCCGCGACCATGGCCCCGCCCGCGCGGATGGCGTCCGGGTCGCGGTCGACCGCGATCAGGCGGTTGTCGGGATGGGCGTCGAGGATGGCGCGGGCATAGCCGCCGGCGCCGAAGGTCCCGTCGAGGAACGCGCCGCCGCGCTCGGGCGCCAGCGCGGCGCCGACCTCCCCCAGGAGCACGGGCACGTGGCGGGCCGGTCCGCCAGCGGCGCCGGCTGTGCCGTCGCCGCGGCCCGTCATGCGCCCGGCGTCCCGGGGGGAGCCTGCGTTACGCGACCATCCGGACCCCGGGAGCCGAGGACCCGCTTGAGGTCCCTCACCTTCATGCGCGCCTCCTCCAAGTGCGCATGGAAGCGCTGCGGCTCCCAGATCTGGAACTTGTGACCGAGGCCCACGAACGCCACCGCGTCCGCGATCCCGGCATGGGCCTTCACCGTCTCGGTGAGGATGACGCGCCCCTCCGGATCCACCTTCAGGATCTCGCTCGTGCCGAACAGGGCCGTCGAGAGCTGATCCCGCTCGTCCGAATAGGCGGGAAGGCTCGACAGGAAGCTGTCGATCTCCCCCAGGAGCCGGTTGCCGCCCGCGTCCAGGGCCGGCGCGTCGAGCGCCGGATGGACGTAGAGGCCCTCGAACCCGTCCCTGGCCAGAACGGCCCGGAACGGCGCCGGAATCGAGACCCGACCCTTCGCGTCCAACCGGTTGGTGAAATTGGACACGAAGCGGTCCATGACCCGCCGACGCACTCCACGCTGTCGTCCCCGCGGCGGACGGACCGCCGCGCTCCCTCCCCGACATCCCCGAACGCGATCGCGTGCCGGACAAGCCGCTCTCGCGGCATCCGACCGGCTCGCCTCGGGGCCTCTGGGACGGGATGATTTGGGATAACATGGGACAGTATGGTCGTCAACGGAACGGCCACGCACAACAAGGGCGCGCGAGCCATCCCGGATCAGACCCCGTTAGGGTTAAGGAAGGGTAAGGACGGGCGCGGCGCGGGGATCGGACGCCGGCGTGCGGCCTCCTCGAACGGGCGCGCGGGCCCCCTTGATGTCATCCCCGGCCGGAGCTGGCGCAGCCAGCGGAGGGGAAGGGGATCCAGCGCAATGATGACGTCGCGCAGCGACGCGAGTCGCCCCGCAAAGGGGCCCTTCGCGGGCCAACATGCGCGCCTTCGGCGCACGTTCGCTGCGCTGGATCCCCTTCCCCTTCGGCGGACAAGCCGCCTCCGGCCGGGGATGACGATGTGAGGTTTCCCGCCACGGTTCGTTGGTCTGCAGCGGCGCGCCCTCCCCTACGAGGACCCGTTCACCCTGGCCCGCAAAAACCGTCGCTTTGAGTCGAATGCGTTGCTAAACGCAGGCTCGATGGGCAGGGCCGCCCCAGGAGGGGGACGATGACGGAACCGGGCGCCGCGACCGACGCGCTGATCGCGCTCTTCCAGGGGGAGGGCTACGCGCGGCTCGAGCCGCCGATCCTGCAGCCGGCGGACGTGTTCCTCGACCTGTCGGGGGAGGACATCCGTCGCCGCATGTTCGTGACCGCGGACGCGGCCGGGCGCGAGCTCTGCCTGCGACCCGAATACACGATCCCCGTGTGCCGCCATCACCTGGCGACGCGCGGCGGCGAGCCCGCGGCCTACGGCTATGCCGGGCCGGTCTTCCGCCTGCGCGCCGACGAATCGGGCGAGTTCCTGCAGGCGGGCATCGAGTCGATCGGCCGGAGCGACGCCGGCGCGGCGGACGCCGAGATCGTGGCGCTGGCGCTGGAGGGCCTGGCCGTCCTGCGCGCCGGCCCCCTGGAGATCAGCGTCGGCGACATGGGCCTCCTCGACGCGGTGCTGGAGGCGCTCCGCCTGCCCGCGACCGCGCGCCGGCGCGTCATGCGCGCCATCGTGTCGGGCCGGGGCCTGGACACGGTGGCCGGGGCCGACACGGCGCCCCCGGGCGAGCATGCCGGGCTTCTCGCCGCCATCGAGGGCCAGCCGCCGGAGGCCGCGCGGGCGCTCGTGGAGGACGTGCTCGCGATCGCGGGCATCACGGGGGTCGGCGGGCGCAGCGCGGCGGAGATCGCCGAGCGCTTCCTGGAGCGCGCCGCCCGCCGCTCCGGCCTCGTGCCCGGGGAGGCCCGCGCCGTGCTGGACCGCTATCTCGCGGTGCGGGGCGATCCGGATTCGGCGGCGCTGGCGATCCGGGCGCTCGCCCGCGAGGCGGGGCTCGACCTGGAGGGGTCGATCGCGGCGCTGGAGGAGCGCACGGGCTTCATGGCGGCCCGGGGGCTCGACGTCGCGGCCTTCACCTTCCGCGCCGACTTCGCCCGCAACCTCGACTATTACACGGGCTTCATCTTCGAGGCCCGCGCGGCGGGGGCCGACCGGCCCGTGGCGGGGGGCGGGCGCTACGACCGGCTCCTGGAGCACCTGGGCGCCGAGCGCCCGACGCCCGCCGTGGGCTGCGCCCTGTGGCTCGACCGGATCCCCGGCGCGGAGGCCTCCCGATGACCGACACGCCCCTGATCCTCGCGGTGCCCTCCAAGGGGCGCCTGCAGGAGAACGCGAG
>DASPJU010000147.1:0-4183 GCA_035628475.1 Salinarimonas sp.
TCGCGCCCCAGTCCTCCAGCACCCCGTCGATCGCCTCGCGCACGAAGAACCGCGCCGAATCGACGTCGTAGCCCTCCGCCAGGAGGTCGTCGTAGTCGGTCAGCCGGTGGCGGATATAGGCGACGAGGGAGAGCCAGGCGGCGCGCTCCGGCGTCCCGACCCGCAGGCCCCGGGAATCGAGGGCGTGGTCGGCCACCGCCCCCAGCTCGTGCCGGGGGATCCGGGGGGCCAGCGCCCGGATGGCGGCCTCGATGGCGTCGCGACGGTTCATGGGTCAAATCCTATCCCTTCGGAACGCCGCGCGGGAGCGGGCGTTCGCCCCGGCGGAGGAGGTCTGCCATGCGGTCGGTCGTGATCACGGGAGCGGGCAGCGGCATCGGGCTCGCGCTCGCCCGGCTGGCCGGGGAGCGGGGTGCGCGGGTCTTCGGGGCGGTGCGCCGGCGCGAGCAGGCGGACGCGCTTCAAGCCGAGCTCGGCGCGGCCTTCACGCCGCTGATCTTCGACGTGCGCGACGAGGCGGCGATCCGCATGGAGATGCTGCGGGTGCGCCACGCGCTCGAGGGCGAGCGCCTCGGCGGCCTCGTCCATTCGGCGGTGCTCGCCATCCCTGGGCCCCTGCTGCACCAGCCTCTCGAGGACATCCGCGACCAGCTGGAGACCAACCTGCTCGGGCCGATCATCGTCTCCAAGGTCTTCGCGCCGCTGCTGGGCGCCGATCCCGACCTGACGGGGCCGCCGGGGCGGATCGTCACCTTGAGCTCCATCGGCGGCAAGGTCGGCCAGCCCTTCGCCGCCGCCTACATCGCCGCGAAGCACGGGCTGGAGGGATTCTCCGACGCCCTGCGCCGCGAGCTGATGCCCTACGGCATCGACGTGATCATCGTGGCGCCCGGGGTCGTGAACACGCCGATCTGGGACCGGATCGAGGCCCAGGACCGCTCCCGCTACGCCGGCACCGACTACGCGGAGCCCCTGGAGGAGGGGGTCGGGCTCATGATCCGGGCCGGGCGCGAGCACGGCCTCACCGCCGAGGAGGCCGCCGGGACCGTGTGGGAGGCGCTCACCGCGGCGCATCCGCAGCCGCGCTACGCACCCTCCAGCCACCCGCTCCTGGAGCAGGGCCTCCTGCGGATCGCCCCGCGCCGGCTCATCGACCGGGCCTTGAAGGCGACCTTGGGGCTCGTGCCGCGACGGCGCGGCTGAGCGGGGGCTTGGCGGCGCTCCTACGTCCCCGTAGAACCCGGCTCATGCCGGATCCCGCGCAGATCGCCCTGTTCCTCGCCGCCGCCCTCGTTCTCGCCGTCACGCCGGGTCCCGGCCTGTTCTATGTCGCGGCCAGAGCGCTCGCGGGCGGACGCGCCGAGGGCGTGGCCTCGAGCCTGGGCACGGGGCTGGGGGGCATGGCGCACGTGCTGGCGGGAAGTGTCGGCGTGTCGGCGATCGTGCTGGCGAGCGCGGAGCTGTTCACGGCGCTGAAGCTCGCGGGCGCGGCCTACCTGGTCTGGCTCGGCCTGCGCACGATCCTCGCCGCCCGGCGGGAGGCGGCGTCGCTCCTCCGGGGCGCAGGCGCCGCGCCGCCGATCGGCACGCGCCGGGCCTTTCGCGAGGGCGTCCTGGTCGAGGCGCTGAACCCGAAGACGGCGGCGTTCTTCCTCGCCTTCGTGCCGCACTTCGTCGATCCGGGCCGGGGCTCGGCCGCCCTGCAATTCGCGGTGCTGGGCTCCCTGTCCGTCGCCCTCAACACCCTCGCCGACATCGCGGTCGCGGTCGCGGCCGGGCGGGTGCGGGACGGCGCGGCGGCGCGCCCGGGCCTGGTGCGCCGCCTGCGGGAGGCGTCGGGAGGCGCGATGATGGCGCTCGGCGTCGGTCTCGCCCTCGCCAGGCGGCCGGCGGGCTGACCGGACGCTTCGAGAGCCTGCCAGACGGTTCTGGAACCGCCTGGCAGGCTCTCGGTCCTTGATGGGTCGTCTGTCTTTGCGGAGAACCGAAAGCCACGTTCCCGCGGCATCCTCTAGGGCGCGCTCCGGAACGCCTCGTCCACGGGCACCTGCAGGGCCGTGGCGAGACGGTTGGTCTGGGAGGCGGCCGCCACCACGGCCACGAGCTCCATCAGCCCCGCCTCGCTCAGGCCCTTGGCCCGGGCCGCGGCCGTGTGCGAGCGGATGCAGTACTCGCAATTGTTGGCGATCGAGACCGCGACATAGATCAGCTCCTTGGTGAGCGGATCGAGGGCGCCGGGCGCCATCACGTCCCGCACCATGTCCCAGGTCCGGCGCAGGAGCGCCGGATCGTGGGCGAGCGCGCGCCAGAAATTGTTGACGAGTTCGGTCTTGCGCAGGGCCCGGATCTCGTCGAACACGACGCGCGCCTCGGGCGCCAGCTCGTCGTCGGAGAGGAGCCGGACCGTCGACATCAGCGCGCCAGGGTGAGGGGCGCGCCGGACTTGGTGAGCGCGCCGTCGAGCCCGCCCCCGGCCGTGCGCAGGCGCGCCGCGACGGCGCCGCCCGGCTGGTAGAGATAGACCTCGCCGTCGCGGAAGTCCCAGGCCGAGACCCGGGCCAGGTCCTTGTTGGAGCAGTTCGCGGCCGAGGCCCGGTAGAGGTCGAGGGCGGGCGAGGAGGAGAGCGTCACGCGGCAGGTCGAGCCGGTGGCGTCCCTCGCGGTCCAGCCCCCGAGCACGGAGGAGCGCGACGGGCCCTGCGGCGCGGCGGGCGGCGCCACGGCGGCGACCTGCTGGGGCGGGGCTGCCGGGGGCGGCACGTCGGCGACCACCGGTCCGCCCGGGGGCGGGGCGCCCGTGTCCACGGGGGCGGCGGGAGCGCCCGGCAGGGGCGGCAGGGGCTCGGCCACCACGGCGCCGGCGGGCGCCGCGGGCGCGGGCTCCAGGGCCACGGGCTCGTTGAACACGGTGCTCGGCGCGGCCGCCACGGGGCGCGCGGGCGCGCTGCCCCCGAACCGGGCCGACACGCAGGCCGGCAGGCTCGCGAGCAGGATCAGGGCGGCGGCAAGACGCAGGGGGCGCATGGCGTGGGTCTCGGCGGGCGTGGACACGGTTGTCGGACGGCTGCGTGTTCGGCCCCGATTGTGGTGGGGGCAAGGAGCCCGGCCGGCGTGGCGCACGAAAAAGGCGCCCGCGGGCGCCTTTCGCATCCGGTGTTGCTCAGGCGCATCACACCTGCCGGGCGATCATCATCTTCTTGATCTCGGCGATGGCCTTGGCCGGGTTCAGGCCCTTGGGGCAGGTATTGGCGCAGTTCATGATCGTATGGCAGCGATAGAGCCGGAACGGGTCCTCGAGATTGTCGAGGCGCTCGCCCGTGTGCTCGTCGCGGCTGTCGATCAGCCAGCGATAGGCCTGGAGGAGCGCGGCGGGGCCCAGGAACCGGTCGCCGTTCCACCAATAAGAGGGGCACGACGTGGTGCAGCAGGCGCACAGGATGCACTCGTAGAGCCCGTCGAGCTTCGAGCGCTCCTCCGGCGTCTGGCGCCACTCGGTCTCGGGCGTCGAGGTCTGGGTCTGGAGCCAGGGCTCGATCGAGGCGTGCTGGGCGAAGAAGCTGGTCAGGTCCGGCACCAGGTCCTTGATCACCGGCATGTGCGGCAGCGGATAGATCTTGATCTGGTCCGAGGCGCAGTCGTCGATGCCCAGCGTGCAGGCGAGCGTGTTCTTGCCCATGATGTTCATGGAGCAGGAGCCGCAGATGCCCTCGCGGCAGGACCGGCGGAAGACCAGCGTCGAGTCGACGTTGTTCTTGATCCACAGGAGCGCGT
This sequence comes from Salinarimonas sp., assembly GCA_035628475.1. GTDB lineage: Bacteria > Pseudomonadota > Alphaproteobacteria > Rhizobiales > Beijerinckiaceae > Salinarimonas_A. Next base: position 3,772 of record DASPJU010000147.1, read on the forward strand.
CGAGAACCATCGGCCCGCAATCGTCGCGGTCGACATAATAGGTGTCGATGCGCGGATTGGCGCCGTCGTCGGGGTTCCAGCGGTAGATCCGGAACTCCTGGAGGTTGTTGCCGCCGGTGACCTTGGGCCAGGTCTTGCCCTCGGTCATACGGGAGTTCTTCGGGAGGGAGAACTGGGCCATGGGTCACTCGTCGTATCTGTAGCGAACAGGGGTCAGGAGGCGAGGAGGCGGATCGAAGCGTCGCGCCCCTTCGCGCGGGCCTTGTCGAGAAAACGTCGGTCGGCCGTCACGAGCGGCTGGTTCGTATGCTCGGCGCAGGCCAAGTACAGGCAGTCGTAGATCGAGTGGTCCAGCGCCTTGGCGACGGCCCAGGCCGGGCCGATTAGGTCAGCGGTCGGCACGACCATGGCA
>DASPJU010000148.1:0-2512 GCA_035628475.1 Salinarimonas sp.
CCGTCGAAGCCAAGGCCACCAGCGGGCGTAACGAAGCCTCCGATGTCGCCTTCGTGCTCGACACCACCGGCTCTATGGAAGGAGCACGCCTGACCTCCCTCAAGAGCGCAACGACGGCGCTCATCGACGACTTCATCTCGCGCCGGCAGGATCCCGATCAGATCCGGGTTTCAGTGATCCCCTTCGGCCAGTACGTGAATGTGGGCCTTGGCAACCGCACCCAGCCTTGGATCAGCGTGCCCAACGACTACCAGACGCCGACGACGCAGTCCTGCCAGATGGTCCGCGAGGTCGTGAGCCAGAACTGCACGCAGGTCTGGCGGCCCGCTCAGCCTGCGCAGCCGCGCACATGTCACAATGACGGCAGGCCCTACCAGTGCGGTAGTCCTGCTCAGCCAGGGCGGTGGGAGAACCAGTGCACGCCCGTCTACGGACCCAACTCGACGCAGCAGTGCTCGACGAGCGGTGGGAACTGGGTTCGCTGGTACGGCTGCGTCGGCTCTCGTGCGTACCCTGACGAGACGCGCGATGGGAACTACTCGGTTCGCATTCCAGGGCTCATGAACGTGGGTTGCGGCTCGCCCATTCTGGAGCCCACCACCGATCTCACGTTGGCCAAGTCGCGCATCAACGCGCTCACGACGGCAGGAGAGACCTACATCCCGGCTGGCCTGATCTGGGGGTGGCGAGCTCTGTCGACTCAAGCGCCCATCGCAGCTCGTGACAGCCAAGCGGGTGCTCAGGTGAGCCGTTACATGGTGCTGGTCACCGATGGGCAGAACACCCGCTCGGCCACCTACCCGGCGCACGACGGATCGAATGCGGCAGAGGCGAACGCGATCATGCGGACGACCTGCCAGAACATGGCGGCCGACAAGGTTTCCGGCATCAAGCTCTACACCATCGCCTTCGAGGTCACGGATCCCACGGTCAAGCAGCTCCTGGAGGAGTGCTCAGCGATGAATGGTGGGGCATTCTACGATGCCGCGAACGCGGCCCAGCTGCAGGACGCGATGAGGAACATCGGCGGCCAGATCTCGAAGCTGCGCATCACGAGCTGAGCGCGCCCTTGCTGTCACAGGCGGGGGAGGCCGCGCCAAGGATCTTCATCACACCGCACACCTTGCGGCCTGTCACCGGGTCAGTGGCGCCATCGAAGAACGACCGCTGCTGGGCCGGGCTCATGGCGAGCACGGCCGCGACCTTGCACTCGTGGCGCCACTCTTCCGATGACGTGGAGACCTCACGGCCGGCGAGGAGGAAAAGGCGGTGAGGTTCATGGGCGCGGGGTAGAAGGTTTGGGCTGGGTCTCAAGTCGCATGTCACGCCATCCCTCGCTCGAGCTCTCGCACGATGTCGAGGACGGCCCGACGTGCGGTGAGAGGCAATCGCGTGAAACCAAGCACCAGGCGCACGGTCATCGGGTCCGCCAAAGCCGCATAGACCTGGGAGAGATGTGGCGTGCTGTCTTCGTCGGGGCCTTGCGCGATCGGCGTGAAGCCCTCGTAGAAGTGAGCCACTGGAACCCCGAGCAGCTCGGCGGCGCGGTGCAGGCGCCCTGCAGCGATCCGGTTCACGCCCTTCTCGTACTTCTTGATCTGCTGAAATGTGACACCCAGATGCTCGCCGAGCGCTATTTGCGTTATCCCAACCTCGATACGTCGAGCCCTGAGCCGCGCGCCGACGTGGGCGTCGACTGGGTCGCATGCCTTTTGTGACTTGTTCCGCGGCTCAGCGCCACTCATAGAGCCCCCACCTTGTGTCATTCATGGAAAGGACCCGGACCGGCCGCGCGAGCGATCGCGCTCGCCACGGCGTCGCTCCTGCGTCTCGGCCTCGTCCTCTGCGCCGGCGTTCGGGCCCTCGGCCGAGCACCGAGTCGTGGGCGGCGAGCCGCAGGTCCGGCCGATGTCGGCCCAGCCCACGCACCGGCCGCTGGGACCGGGATAGCCGGGGCCGCCCCGGCACCCGCACCCGGAGCACGCCGCGGCAGCCTCACCAGCGGCGACGATCAGGACGAGCAGGACAAGGCTGGCGCGCATCACGGGCCCCCGGCGCAGCCCCATGCTGCACCGGGCCCAGCCGAGAGTCGATGCTGATCAGCGCGCCACCCGGCGCCAGCCAGCCCGGTCCGCCTCGCCCTCGTCGCAGAACCAGCGTTCCTCGCGTCTCTCGTCGATGCGCACCCGGGCGTAATCGCGCTGCAAGGGTAGGTGGTAGATCCGGCTCCGGCCCGACACGTTGCCCTTGATCGGGCAGGTCCTGGACCGGTCCGCGTCTACGCTGCCCGTCGCGGCGGTCCACCGCTTTTCCCGGAACGCCCATGGCGCCTCGTTCTCGGCCGCGAACACCCGGCGCCGGGCCGCGCGGGCCTGACGCTCGTCGTCAAGAAACGCGACGGCTGTGTGCGATCTCGACACCAATAATGTCATGATGTTAGCAGGGCTCAGGGGCCTCGTGGCCGGCGAGGATGCCGCAGGCGATGCGGATCATGGCGTCGGAGCAGGGCAGC
>DASPJU010000149.1:0-2181 GCA_035628475.1 Salinarimonas sp.
TTGAGGCTGTCGTTGAGCGGGGGGCGCTCGCCGGTCACGTAGGTGTACCAGACCTCGTACGAGCGCGGCGCGGCGGAGGATCCGTAGGTCCGCATGAGCTCGAGCGCGCGCTCGCCGATCGAGAACGTGCGCCCGATCGCGGCATCCGTCGTCATTGGAAGGCTCCCCCGCCGTCAATCAGCCCGGCGCCTCGGCCCGGGCTACGGGGGGATCATGCCTTCGCAGGCGCGAACAATGGGTTAAGCCGGCGATTCCGCAACGGAACAGGCCGTCTCATTTCGACCGGCGGACAGTTGCCGGGCGCAGCAGGAAGGCGGGCACATGATCGCCAAGCCCCACCACGGCCTCGTCACGCTCGCCATGCCGCTGGCGGTCGTCCCGGCCTCGCTCCTCGCGCCGGGGGACGTCCCGGTCACGCCGCGGCGCGTCCCGGTCCCGCTCGGGGCGGGGCTCCGGCGCCTCGGCCCGGGGCGTGGGAGCCTCGGCGCGCGGCGCCGGACCGTCCCCGCCGCGCGGGGCGCGCTCGGGCCGGGGTGCCCGCTCGGTCCGGCGCGCGGGAGGCGCCTCGGCATCGTCCGCCTTCGCCGCGCGTCCGCGGCCGCCCCGGCGCTCGCGCGACGGGCGCGCGCCCTCGGCGGCGTCGCTCCCACCGTCCGAGGCGGGGGCGCCTTCCCAGGCGATGGACTGGCCCGTGAGCTTCTCGATGGCGCCCAGCGAGCGCTCGTCCCCGGGGGACACGATGGTGTAGGCGGTACCGCTGCGGCCCGCGCGCCCGGTGCGGCCGATCCGGTGGACATAGTCCTCGGCATGGTGCGGCACGTCGAAGTTGAAGACGTGGCTCACCGCTGGGATGTCGAGGCCGCGCGCCGCCACGTCGGAGGCCACCAGGAGCGGCACCTCGCCGGTGCGGAAGCTCTCCAGCGCGAGCATGCGGGCGCGCTGGTCCATGTCGCCGTGCAGGGCCGCCACGTTGAAGCCGTCCTGCTTGAGCGATTTCTGCAGGGTGGCGACGTCGCGCTTGCGGTTGCAGAACACGATCGCGTTCTTGAGGTCCTCGGCGCCGCGGATGAGCCGGCGCAGCACCGCGCGCTTGTCGGCGGCGTCCTTGCCGGCGGCCACGAGGCGCTGGGCGATGTTGTCGGCCGTCGAGGCGGGGCGCGCCACCTCGACCTTGACGGGATTGTGCAGGAAGGCGTCCGCGAGGCGCTGGATCTCCGGCGGCATGGTGGCCGAGAAGAACAGGGTCTGGCGCGTGAACGGCACGAGCTTCACGATCCGCTCGATGTCGGGGATGAAGCCCATGTCGAGCATGCGGTCGGCCTCGTCGATGACGAGGAGCTCGACGCCCGTCAGCAGGAGCTTGCCCCGCTCGAAATGGTCGAGGAGCCGCCCGGGAGTGGCGATGAGCACGTCGACGCCCCGGGTGATCTTCATGTCCTGGTCGCCGAAGGACACGCCGCCGATGAGGAGCGCCACCGAGAGCTTGTGGTTGACGCCGTAGCGCTCGAAGTTCTCCACCACCTGCGCCGCGAGCTCGCGGGTCGGCTCCAGCACGAGGGTGCGCGGCATGCGCGCCCGCGCCCGCCCGCTCTCCAGCAGGGTGAGCATCGGCAGGGTGAAGGCGGCCGTCTTGCCGGTGCCGGTCTGCGCGATCCCGAGAACGTCGCGCCGGGCCATGACGTGGGGGATGGCCTGGGTCTGGATGGGGGTCGGCTCGGTGTAGCCGGCGGTCTTCACCGCTTCGAGGACCTTTTCGCTGAGGCCAAGCTCGTCGAATGACATTGATTTGGACGACCGGTGCGCGGGGCGTGGGCCTCCGCTGGAAGATTGCCTTGCACGGCAACGGGACGGCGCGCAATTGGTTGCAGACCGTGGCGTTCGGTCCCCAGCGCGGCGCCGGGACCATAGGTGCCGCACGGGCTTTGTCAATCGCCGCGAATCACGGGGCGCCCGTTCCCCGGTCGGAGGTCTCGCCATGCCCGAACCGCTTGTGCTCGTCCCGGGGCTCGCCTGCGACCAGGAACTGTTTCGGCCGCAGATCGAGCGCTTCGGCGGCTCGCTGCCGATCCACGTCGCGGACCACACGAGCGACGCGACGATTCCCGCGATCGCCCGCCGGCTCCTCGCCGACGCGCCGGAGCGATTCGCCCTCGCGGGACTGTCGATGGGCGGCTACGTCGC
>DASPJU010000150.1:0-2516 GCA_035628475.1 Salinarimonas sp.
CAGCCGCGTGAAGCAGCCACTGTGCCAAGTCGGCTCGGGTCGGCAGCAGGAAGGCCGTGTGGAACAGGCCGGCCTCGCGCGGCGAGCCGGGCGCGGCGCCGGGATCGCCGCGCAGCCGCAGCAGCGGCACGCGCCCGACCCCGAGCGTCACCTCGCCGGCGCCTTCCCCCAACGGTGCGAGCCCCAGCGCGTCGCGATAGAAGCCCGCGACGCGCCCGAGATCGCGGACCGTCAGGGCGACCGTCGCGATGCGATGCGGGGCGGTCAGGAGGGGGTTGCAGGGCTGTGCCATGCCACTTACGTGGCCCGCGGACCGCGCCCGCGCCAGCCCCGGGCGCTTGCGCGGGCGCTGAACCTCCCTTGCGCCGGGGCCCGCCCGGCTCAGCCCATTCCGGCTTCGCCGCGCGAGCGCGCGATCAGGCGGTCGAGGAAGCGTCCGCAGGCCTCGAGCTGGGCGAGCGCGATCCATTCGTCGGCCTTGTGGGCCTGCTCGATCGATCCGGGCCCGAGGATCACGGTCGGGATGCCTGCGATATGGGAGAACAGGCCGGCCTCGGTGCCGTAGGCGACCTTGGCGTGCTCGTTGCGCTGGGCGAGCGTCTTGGCGAGCGTCACGACGGGGGCGTCCGGAGGCGTGTCGAGGCCCGGGAAGCCCGCATAGACCTCGAAGTCGATGCCGGCCTGGGGGTCCACCGCCCGCATGCGGGGCTCCAGAACCGAGCGCGCGTGCTCGATCAGTCCAGCCACGACGGCGTCGGGATCGTCTGCCCCCACGGCGCGGACCTCGAACACGGCCTCGCAGCGGTCGGGCACGATGTTGAGCGCCGTGCCCCCGCGCAGCACGCCCGCATGGGCCGTCGTGAAGGGGACGTCGAAGAGCGGATCACGGGCGCCGGCCTGCGCGAAGCCCTGCGCGACCCGATCGATCTCGGCCACGAGCAGCGCGCCGTAATGGACCGCGTTGACGCCCTCCGGGGCCAGGGAGGAATGGCAGGTGCGCCCGCGGATGCGCGCCCGCACCGACCGCTTGCCCTTGTGGCCGATCACCACCCCCATCCCGGTGGGCTCGCCCACGAAGCAGGCCCCGGGGCGCATCTCGGAGCCCGCGAGGCGCTCCACCAGGCGGCGAGCGCCCACGCAGCCCACCTCCTCGTCGTAGGAGAAGGCGAGGTGGAGCGGCTCCGCCAGCGGACGCGCCGCCATGTCGTCGGCGGCGGCGAGGCAGACCGCCAGGAAGCCCTTCATGTCGCAGGCGCCGCGGCCATAGGCGCGCCCGTCCTCGACGCGAAGGGTGAACGGATCGCTCGTCCAGTCCTGGTCGTCGACCGGCACCACGTCCGTATGGCCCGACAGGACGGTGCCGGACACGCCCTCGGGACCGATCGAGGCCCACAGGTTCGCCTTGGTCCCGGTCTCGTCGTAGATCCGCTCGCAGCGGAAGCCGCGGGGCTTGAGGTAATCCTCGACCCAGTCGATCAGGGCGAGGTTGGAGTTTCGGCTCGTCGTGTCGAACGCCACGAGCGTCGACAGAATCGTGACGATCCTGTCCAGGTCCATCGGATGCTCCTCGTCCGGGTGAGTCGCGGCGGGGCGGGCGGCGCTCAGTCCGCCGGCACCAGCGACATCTGCTCCTGACGCACGAAATCGACGAAGCGGCGCGCGACCGGCAGGTTCCCGCCCGTCGCCGGGAACAGGAACGAGGTCTCGTAGTCGATCGTGGGCTCGAAGGGACGGAAGGTGAGGGTCGATCCCGTGATGTAGGCGATCGGGAACGGGTTGATCACCGCGACGCCCAGGCCCGCCTTCACCATGTCGGCGAGGAATTGCAGCGTGCCGGCCTCGATCACGAAGCGCGGCTCTACGCCCTGGTCGGCGAAGGCGCGCTCGATGCGCGCGCGCGCCGAGAATCGGCGCGTGACCGCCACGAGGGGAACGCCGTCCAGGTCGCCGGGGCCGATCACGTCCTTGGCCGCCAGAGGGTGGTCGGATGGCAGCATCACGTGCGCCACCGATTGCCGGAACGGCTCGGCCCGCACGCCCGCGTGGGAGTTGGGCACGTCCACCACGCCGAGATCGGCGGTGCCGTCCGCGACCGCGGCCACCGCGTCGGTCGAGCGTCCGATCTCCATCTGGATACGGGTGTCGGGCTCGACCGCGAGGAAGCGGCGGATCAGCGGCGCCAGGAAGGCGTGCGTGATCGTGGGCGCCGACATGATGCGCAGCAGGCTGCCCGCCGAGGGCGTGCGGGGCCAGTTCTCCAGGCGCGCGAGCGCCGCGAAGATCGGCGCGGCCTCGGCGTCGAGCGCGTAGGCGTCCGCGGTCGGCACCAGGCGGCCGCCGTCGCGCAGGAACAGCTCGCGCCCGAGCCGGGCCTCGAGCGCTCCGATGGCGCGCGACACCGCGGGCTGCGAGACGCCGAGGCGCTGCGCCGCGGCGGTCGTCTTGCGGGTGGTGATCACCGCGTGCAGAACCTCGAGCTCCCGCACGCTGGGTCTCGAGGAGCGTCCCCCGTCGTC
>DASPJU010000151.1:0-2771 GCA_035628475.1 Salinarimonas sp.
CGGGCGTCGAGATCTTCACGCTGTCCCCGGGGGGACACGACAAGCCGCCCTATCGCGCGGCCTGAGGGCTGCGCGACCCCTAGACAATTCCCGCGCGTGCGCCATCGTCACTCCCGAGGGCAGCGAATCCAGGGGCGGGCATGGGCGGGGACGGGACGCCGCATTATCACGGCCATCGCGAGCGGCTGCGCGAGCGCTTCGCCGAGGTCGGCGGCGACGCGATGCCGGACTACGAGCTGCTCGAGCTGGTGCTCTTCCGCTCCATCCCGCGCCGGGACGTGAAGCCCGTCGCCAAGGAGCTGATCCGCCGCTTCGGCAGCTTCGCCGAGACGCTGGCCGCCCCGCCCGCCCGCCTCCTCGAGGTCGACGGCATCGGCGAGAGCGTGGTGCAGGACCTCAAGGTGGTCGAGGCCGCGGCCCGGCGCATGGCCAAGGGCGCCGTGCGCAACCGTCCCGTCCTGTCCTCCTGGAGCGCGGTGCTCGACTATTGCCGCACCGCGATGGCGTTCTCCGACCGCGAGCAGTTCCGCCTGCTCTTCCTCGACAAGCGCAACGCGCTCATCGCCGACGAGGTGCAGGGCCAGGGCACCGTCGACCACACGCCGGTCTATCCCCGCGAGGTGGTCAAGCGCGCCCTAGAGCTCTCCGCCACCGCCCTGATCCTCGTCCACAACCACCCCTCCGGCGACCCGACGCCGTCCTCGGCCGACGTGAAGATGACCCGCGAGATCATCGAGGTGGCCAAGCCCTTGGGGATCGCGGTCCACGACCACATCATCGTGGGGCGCGAGGGCCATGCCTCGTTGAAGGGGATGCGGTTGATCTGAGGGGGAGCGCGCCGCGCGGCCCTCATCGGGGTCCGGCCCTCAGGACGCCACGGGGGAGGCCGGCAGGTCGTGCTCCGCCAGGACGCGCAGGCCCGCCCGCTCCGCCACGAACTCCGCGCAGCGGCTGCCCATCATCATGGCCGGCGCGTTGGTGTTGCCGGCATTGATGTCGGGCATGGCCGAGAGGTCGCAGATCCGCAGGCCCTCCACCCCCCGCACCCGCAGGCGCGAGTCGAGCACGGCCAGGGGGTCGCCCGGCGCGCCCATGCGGCAGGTGCCGGCCGGGTGGTAGTTGGTCTTCACGAAGCGCTTGCAATGGCGCAGCAGCGCCTCGTCCGACAGGTCCCCCGGATCCGGGATGGCGATCGACCTCACGCGCTCCCGCAAGGGGCTCGTCTGGAAGGCGCGCAGGAAGTAGCGCTGCCCGTCGATCATGGCGCGGGCGTCGTCCGCGTGGGAGAGCAGGTTCGGCGAGACGAGGGGCATGTCGTCGGGATCGGCCGAGCGCAGCCGCACGGTGCCGCGCGAGCGCGGCTTCACCACCACCGTCGTGACCGTCACCCCGTAGGTGTCCTCGACCAGGCCCAGCGTGTCGCGGTCGAGATAGACGATGGGGACGCAGAAGGCCTGGATGGTGGGCTCCCCGGCCGGATCCGTCGGGTTCACGAAGGCGCCCGCCTCCACGCCCGCCGACAGGATCGGCCCCGCGCCGAACAGCTTGAAATGCAGGCCGTTGAGCAGCATGCGCCAGCCGACGCCCTGCCGGTAATAGCCGTGCCGGCCGTTCGCCATGGCGATGATCGGCACCTCGGGGTGATCGATCAGGTTCTCGCCCACCCCCGGAAGGTCGGCGAGGACCCCGATCCCGTGCCGGCGCAGCTCGTCGGCGGGCCCGATCCCCGAGAGCATCAGGAGCTGCGGGGTCACGAGGGAGCCCGCCGCCAGGATGACCTCGCCGTCGGCGAACGCCCGGCGTTCCGCGCCGCTCGCGTCGCGATAGGCGACGCCGACCGCGCGGCCGTTCTCGACCTCGACGCGGCGGACGCGGGCGTTGAGGCGGAGCTGGAAGTTCGGCTTCCCCTCGAGCGGCGCGATGAAGGCGTAGGCCGCGGAGCTGCGCTTGCCGCGCCGGTTCATGAATTGATAGAAGCCCGCCCCGCGCTGGGTCGGCCCGTTGAAGTCGTGGTTGTAGGGCTCGCCCATCGCCTGCACGGCCTGGACGAACCAGCGCGAGACGTCGTTGACGTGGCCCGGATCGGAGACCAGGAGCGGGCCGTCGACGCCGTGCAGCTCGTTGGCGAGCCGGTTGTTGCCCTCCATGCCGCGAAAGTGCGGCAGCACGTCGGCCCAGCTCCAGCCCGGATAGTCGTTGTCCCCCCGAAGCCCCTCGTGCCAGGCGTCGTAGTCGGACGGGCGCCCGCGCATGTAGACCTGCGCGTTCACCGACGAGCCGCCCCCCAGGACGTTGGCCTGGGGGATGTCGTGGACGCGCCCGTCGAGATGCGGCTGCGGCACCGTCTGGTGGTAGCGCATGAACTTGCTGCCGTTGATCATCTTGAAGATGCCCGGCGGCATGTCGAGGAGCCGATGGCGGTGCGAGTGGCCGCCCTCGAGAAGCAGCACCCGGGCCCCGCTGGAGACGAGGCGCGCGGCCGCGACGCAGCCGGACGAGCCGCCGCCGACGACGATGTGGTCGAATCGTTCGCTCATGGGGCCGCTCTCGGCTCTCAGGCCTTGATCCGCTCCAGCCCCGCCCAGTCGAAGGCGATGCCGTGACCGGGCCGGTTCGGAGCGATGGCGAAGCCGTCCTCGATGGTCAGAGGGTCGGCGATGTAGCGCTCCAGCCCGAATCCGTGCGCCTCGAGGAAGCTGCGGTTGGGGCAGGCGGCGAGCAGGTGCACCGTCACGTCGTGGGCGCCGTGCGTGGTGACCGGCATGTTGAAG
>DASPJU010000152.1:0-8803 GCA_035628475.1 Salinarimonas sp.
AAATACCCCTTTCCCACCTGGCTCTACGGGGCCGGCACCATCGAGTATCTTCGGGCGATGATGGGCTGGAACCTCGTCGACACCACGGAATGGCGGCTGCGCTACATGGCGGGTCTCGAGAAGCGCGCGCGCCCCGATGGCTATGTCGATTACGGCCCCCTCCTCGACGCCAAGCCGCAGTCGCGTCGCGACCAGCACAAGCGCGTCGGCGACACGCCCCTCAACACCACCGATTCCTATCCCGCCATCGACCTCCTGCGTTCCCTGATCGCCCGGTTCCCGGCGGAAGCGAAGGTGGTGCTGGTGCGGCCGCCCGTCTACGTGACGGCCCTGCCGGCCAAGGGCACCCCGGCGGAGGCCGCGGCCGAGACCTGCCGCGCCAAGATGCGGGAGCTGGCCGCCGAGCGGCCCAATACGGCTTTGGTCGACTGGCACGGCTATCACCGGCCCGAATCCTACGACGCCGAGGCCTTCTACGACCACACCCACTACACGAACCCGGTCGCCCGGGCCCTGGAGGCCGACATCGCCGCGGCCTTCGAGCGGCTGCCGGGCGGGCGCCGGTAGAGCGCGTGTCCGCGGGGCTCGGCGCAGGAGAGCTGGACGCAGGATGAGGCCGGCGCCGCCGCCGGGCGGCTTCCGGGCGTCGATGGCGCGCCCTGCGGGAGTCGAACCCGCCTCTTCAGCGTGAAAGGCTGACGTCCTAACCGATAGACGAAGGGCGCGCGGCCGGCCTGGCCGACGGGGCCGAGATAGAGGGTTTCGCGCGGGGCGGCAAGGCCTGTTAGCGTGGCCGCCGGGAGGGGCGCATGAGCGAGATCTACGACGTCATCGTCGCCGGGGTCGGCGGCATGGGGGCGGCGACGTGCTGGCAGCTCGCCCGGCGCGGGCGGCGGGTGCTGGGGCTGGAACGCTTCGACATCCCCCACGCCATGGGCTCCTCGCACGGGCACAACCGCATCATCCGGCTCGCCTATTTCGAGCACCCGTCCTACGTCCCGCTCCTGCGACGCGCCTACGAGCTCTGGCGCGAGGCCGAGCACGCGTCAGGCGAGCGGCTCCTCTTCGTCACGGGCGGGATCGACGCCGGCTTCGAGGACGGGCCCGTCGTGGCGGGCTCGCTCGCCTCCTGCCGCGAGCACCACCTCCCGCACGAGGTCTTCGACGCGGCCGCGCTTGCCCGCCGCTTCCCGGCATGGCGGCTGCCCGCCTCCATGGTGGCGGTGCATCAGCCCGACGCGGGCTTCGTGGCGAGCGAGCGGGCGATCGTGGTTCATGCCGGTCTCGCCATGGCGGCCGGCGCCGACATCCGGGCCCGCGAGCCGATGCTCGGCTGGGAGGTCGCCGGCAACGGCCGGGTGCGGGTCACGACGCCGCGCGGCGTCCACGAGGCCGAGCGGCTCGTCCTCTCAACGGGCGCGTGGATGGCCGACCACGTCCCGGCGCTCGCCGGCCGTGCGGTGCCGGAGCGGCAGGTGCTGGGCTGGTTCCGGCCGCGTCGCCCGGAGTTCTTCCGCCTCGGCGCCTGTCCGGTGGGGATCGTCAAGGGCGACGGGCTGGCGGCCTACGTCTTCCCGGAATGGGGGGTGCCGGGCTTCAAGATCGGGTTCTATCACCACCTTCGGGAGGAGGGTCATGCCGACGCGCTCTCCCGCGAGCCGACCGCCGCCGACGAGGAGGCCCTGCGGGCCGCGCTCCGCGCCTATTTCCCCGACGCGGACGGCCCGGTGCTGAGCCTGCGGACGTGCCTGTTCACCAACACTCCGGACGAGCATTTCGTTGTCGACACGCTGCCCGACGCGCCGCAGGTCGTGGTCGCCTCGCCCTGCTCGGGTCACGGCTTCAAGTTCGCCAGCGTCATGGGGGAGGTGCTGGCCGACCTCGCGACGGGTACGCGGCCCCGCCTCGACATCGGCCTGTTCTCGCTGGCGCGCGCGGCGCTGCGGCGCGCCGTCCCGGTCGAGGCGGGCTTCAGCGGGCCGGGAACTTGACGTCGATGGGCAGGTGCTTCTCGCGGATGCGGTCGTAGGATCCGTCGGCGATCACCTGGTCGATGGCCGCGTCGAAGCGCTCCCTGAGAGCCGTCTCGCCCCGGCGCACCGCCACCGCGACGCCCAGCCCGTGGAAGTCGGGATCGTAGCGCGCGTCGCCCGCGAAGCGGCAGCAGGCGCCCTCCCGCGAGGCGAGGAAGCGGGCGAGTGCCAGCTTGTCGCCCAGCACCACGTCGACGCGGCCCACCATCAGGTCGAGCGCCGCCTCCTCGAGCTTGCCGAAGACGCGGATCTCCGCGTCCCTGTAATGCTCCTCGAGATAGGCCGCGTGCTCGGTCAGGCCCGGCACCCCGACCGTCTTGTCCTTGAGGCCGGCGGGACTCGTGTCGGGCGCGGGCCCGTCGCGCCGCGCGATGAAGGCAGCGGGCACGATGTAGTAGGGCTTCGAGAACGTCATGCGGAAGCGCCGCTGGCGGGTGCTGGCCATGGACGACATGATGGCGTCGTAGCGTCCGGCATTGAGCCCCTCGCTCATTCCGTCCCAGTCCTGGAGGACGAAGGTGCAGGGGGTGCCCATGGCCGCGCACAGGGCGCGCCCCAGCTCGACCTCGAACCCGGCGGGCTCGCCCCCGTCGTCCGTGAGGTTGAAGGGCGGGAAGGCGCCCTCGGTCGCGATGCGCAGCGAGCCGCCTTCCTGGGCCGTTGCGGGCAGGGCGAGCAACATCGTCAGGACAAGGCCGAGTCTGCGGCAACGAACCGCCAACCGGTCGGGACTTTCGCGTACCATGCGCAACCTTTACTCTTGCATAAGGCGGCGGTTTTTGCCCTTTAAGCCGCACCAGCCGGCGCGAAAAATAGCGCCGCAGGTCATCCTTGGGAGGATAGCACATGAAGCGTCGTCAGTTCCTTCAGGTCGCCGGCGCCGGCGCCGCCGCGACCGCGGTGGCGGCCCCGGCCGTCGCGCAGGCCACCCCCGAAGTCCGTTGGCGCCTGACCTCGGGCTTCCCGAAGTCCCTCGACACCATCTTCGGCGGCGCCGAGGTGTTCGCCAAGCAGGTCTCCGAGGCCACCGACGGCAAGTTCCAGATCCAGGTCTTCGCGGCGGGCGAGATCGTCGGCATGCCGCAGGCCGTCGACGCGGTCGCCAACGGCACCGTCGAGATGACCCATACCTGCTCCTACTACTATGTGGGCAAGGATCCGACCTACGCGATCGGCACGGCGCTGCCCTTCGGGCTCAACGCCCGCCAGACCAATGCCTGGCTCTATCACGGCGGCGGCAACGACCTGCTCAACGAGTTCTACGCCAAGCAGGGCCTCTACGGCCTCGTGGGCGGCAATACCGGCACCCAGATGGGCGGCTGGTTCCGGCGCGAGATCAAGACCCCGGCCGACCTCCAGGGCCTCAAGATGCGCATCGCGGGCATCGCCGGCCAGGTGATGGCGAAGCTCGGCGTCGTCCCGCAGCAGATTCCCGGCGGCGACATCTACCCGGCGCTCGAGCGCGGCACGATCGACGCCGCGGAGTGGGTCGGCCCCTACGACGACGAGAAGCTCGGCTTCAACAAGGTCGCGCCCTTCTACTATTATCCCGGCTTCTGGGAAGGCGGTCCCTCGCTCCACTTCTTCATCAACCAGGCGAAGTGGAACGAGCTGCCCAAGGGCTACAAGGCCATCGTGCAGAGCGCCGCGGCGCACACCAATGTCGACATGCTGGCCAAGTACGACGCCCGCAACCCGGCGGCCCTGCGCCGTCTGGTCGGCGGCGGCGCCCAGCTGCGCCCCTTCTCGCAGGAGATCATGGAAGCCGCCTTCAAGGCCGCCAACGAGGTCTATGACGAGATCGGCGCCAAGAACGCGGACTTCAAGAAGGTCTACGACTCCTACCGCGCCTTCCGCGGAGAGGAGTACCTGTGGTTCCAGGTGGCCGAGTACGCCTTCGACAACTTCATGATCCGCGCCCGCGCCCGCGGCTGACGCCGTGCCGCACGCTCGACGAGATGGGCCCCGGAGCGTTCTCCGGGGCCTTTTTTTTCGCGCGCTCCGGAGTTCAGGGCGAGGGCGGCGCCATGACGGGCAGCGGCGTCGCGTAGGGCTCGATGCGCAGGAGCTCGTTGCGGAAGACCGCGACGCGGCGCAGCGGCGCCTGGCGCAGGTCGCCCTCGGGCCCCCGGCTCACCGCGTATTGCCAGACGCTCATCTGCCCCGCCGCGACGAGGCGGTTGGCGAGGTTGTCGAGGTCCGAGCCGACGCCGTAGGCGCGCAGCTCTTCCCCGCTCACGCCCACGACGATTTCGTCGCGCGGCGATACCATCTTGAACAGCCTCATGCCCTCGGTCTCCTTGGCAGCGGCCCCGCCGGCGCCGACCGCCGCAGCGATCAGCCCCAGCACCGCGCGCCTGCCCCATGCCGGACGCCTCATCCTCGATCCCCTTGCTCCCCGGGCTCGCTCCCGGACCGCGGCAAGGGACCACGGCCAGGAGGGCTCCGCCGTGCGGCCTCGCACGCTCCCCGTCAGCGCGGCGCCGGCCGGGAGTCCCCGACGGAGGCGAGCAGCTCGACGATCTCGGCCGACCCGGCGCCCTCGGCGAGCGCCAGCGCGGTGAGCCCCGCCTCCGCGGCCGGATCGCCCCCGCCGCAGCGGGCGCCGTCGAGCACGCGCGGCTCGAAGCGCGCCGGACGGGAGGGCAGATCCGCGTCCGCGCCCGCCGCAAGAAGGAGCCGCGCCGCCTCGACGAGCCCGAGGCGCGCCGCCGTCATCAGGGGGGTGAAGCCGCTGGCACCATAGGCGTTCGGATCGGCGCCGCGGGCGAGAAGGCCGCTCACCAGTCCCGGATGCTCCAGGGCGAGCGACAGCAGGGGCTCGTCGAGATCGCCCTGGGCGGCCGTGATGGCCACTTTCGGTTCCCTCCCGAGCCCGGCCCACAGCGCAGCCGCGTCACCCGAGAGGGCCGCGCGATGCGGCGCGTGACGCGCCTCGAAGTCGGGAGCGAGGAACCGGCGGACCGGTCCCTCCTCATCGAGGGCGATTCCGGTGCCGAGCTTGCGGTCGAGAACCAGGCGCGCGAGCGCCCGGGCCTCCGGCTCCGTGGGCGAGAAGGCGTCGCGGTACAAGGCCGCGAGGCGCGCCTCGGCCTCCGCGTAGGCCGCCTCGAGGGCTTGCACGCCGCGGCGCGCCTCGATCGAGGTCTGCCCCTTGCGGCGCAGGTAGAGGCGCAGCTCGTCGGTGCCGACGGGTCGCGGCAGAGGACCCGCGGACGGGGCAAGGCGCAGGCTCCAGGGGCGGGTGGCGGCGCGGCGGTCGAGGGTCTCCTCGTCCTCGGTGGCGGGGGCGCAGCTCGGGGGCGGCAGCACGGCGTTCGCGACCTGGCGCAGGGTCTCGACCTCAGGCAGGTCGCCGGGAAGGCCGTCCTCCTCCGGCTCGCGCTCGATCTCGATGAGGCAGAGCCGCTCGATTTTGGCCGGGCCTGACAGGGTGTAGATCCCGGCTAGCTGGCTGCGCGTCGCGCCGTCCCGGGCCGGGATCAGGACGTGGACGCGTCCCGCGTCCTTGAACAGGCGCGGGGCCTCGCGGATGGGGAGGTCTCCCCCGGAATCCAGATCGGGGTGGCGCCCGGCCTCGCGCAGCCGGTCGCGGTCGAGAAGCGGCGTGCTGAGGTCGCGGTCGCCGCCGACCGCGAAGGGATTGGTCGAGCCTGTCGGCGAGAGGCGGAAGGCGCGGCGCAGGGCGTCCTCGGAGGGAAAGACCCGGTAGGTCCAGGTTCCGGGCCGCGTGCCCTCGATCCGCAGGACCGCGGCGGCCTGGCCCTCGTGATAGGGATCAACCAGAGCGATGGCGGGAGGCGCCTGGTTGCCGCGGGACGGTCCGCCGAGCGCGACGGATCGGAACCCGATCTCCCGCTCTCCCAGCGGACTCACGGCGACGGCGGGACCGAGGAAGCTCGCGACGGCGTCCCGCGCGAGCGCCTCGCACAGGGGCCGGCCCGCGCCCTCGCGGAGCGCCGGGCGGAAGGGGAGCTTGGGCCAGCGAGCCTCGTTCGCCTCCAGGGTCAGAACGGCGATGCGCTGGGCTGCCAGCGCCTCGAGGCAGCGCGCGAGCTGGGCGCGTGCCCGCGTCGCGACCGCCGGGACCGGCTCGGGACAGGCGTCGGCGCGGCCGGCGCTCCAGCGCCGCTGGTCGGCGAGCCACGCCTCGCGGGCCCGCCCGGGGGGCAGCGCCGCCGCCCGCCGGCGGACGATCTCCGCGAGCTCGCGATCGAGGGCCGCAAGCCCGGCATCGGCGCACAGGATCTCCTGCGCGGCGCCCGCCGGACGGCGGCAATCCACGCTCTGCGCCCGCGCCCCGGTCCCCGCCGCCAGGGCGGCGAGGAGCGTCGCGGCAAGGCCGATGCCCGGCCGGTGGCACATGATGCCCCTCCCACGGCAGAGGTTTGCCGAGCCTCCGGGCCCGGTCAAGGGGCGCGGCCCGACGCATTCGTGCGGATCCCCGGCAGGGCTGGCGCGCGCGTTGCGCGGCGCCGGGCTTCGGCGTTAGATCGGGTCATGACCCGCGACACCCTCTCGATCGCCCTCGCGCAGCTCAACCCGACCGTCGGCGACGTCGACGGCAATGCCGAGATCGCCCGCCGTGCCCGGGCCCGGGCGGCCGGGATGGGCGCCGATCTCGTGATGTTCACGGAGCTTTTCCTCGCGGGCTATCCACCGGAAGACCTGGTGCTCAAGCCCGCCTTCCAGGACGCCTGCCGCGCCGCCTGCGAGGCGCTCGCGCGGGAGACGGCGGATGGAGGGCCGGCGGTGCTGATCGGCCTGCCCTGGCTGGAGGGCGCGGACCTGCACAACGCCTACGCGCTTCTCGACGGCGGCGCGATTCAGGCGGTGCGCTTCAAGGTCGACCTGCCCAATTACGGCGTCTTCGACGAGAAGCGCGTCTTCGTGCCGGGGCCGTTGCCGGGGCCGGTCTCGATCCGGGGCGTGAGGGTCGGCATTCCGGTCTGCGAGGACATCTGGAAGGAGGAGGTCGTCGAGTGCCTGGCCGAGACCGGGTCCGAGATCCTCCTGGTCCCCAACGCCTCGCCCTATTGGCGCGGCAAGACCGACGAGCGGCTCAACATCGCGGCGGCCAGGGTCACCGAATCGGGCCTGCCGCTGGTCTATCTCAACCAGATCGGCGGCCAGGACGAGCTCGTCTTCGACGGCGCCTCCTTCGCGCTCAACGCCGATAGCGCGCTGGCGGTCCAGATGCCCGCCTTCGTGGAGGATGTCGCGCTCACCCGGTGGGAGCGTGGCCCGGGCGGGTGGTCCTGCGTCGAGGGGCCGAGGGCGGTAGCCGAGGAAGGCGAGCCCGCCGACTATGCGGCCTGCGTTCTGGGGCTTCGCGACTACGTGGAGAAGAACCGCTTCCCCGGCGTGGTGCTGGGCCTGTCGGGCGGCGTCGACTCGGCCCTGTGCGCCGCCATCGCCGCAGACGCGATCGGGGCGGAGCGCGTCCACTGCATCATGCTGCCCTACCGCTACACCTCCTCCGAATCGCTGGAGGACGCCAAGCTCTGCGCCGAGCGGCTGGGGGTGCGCTACGACATCATGCCGATCGCGCAGGCGGTCGAAGGCCTGGAGGCCTGCCTCGCGCCGCTTTTCGCAGGCCGGCCCCGCGACATCACCGAGGAGAACGTCCAGAGCCGCGCCCGCGGCACGCTGCTGATGTCGATATCCAACAAGTTCGGGCCGATGGTCGTGACCACGGGCAACAAGTCGGAGATGTCGGTGGGCTACGCCACGCTCTACGGCGACATGAACGGCGGCTTCAACCCGATCAAGGACCTCTACAAGATGGAGGTCTACCGCCTGTGCGACCTGCGCAACCGCTGGAAGCCCGCCGGCGCGCTCGGCCCCGACGGCGAGGTGATCCCCGTCCGCATCATCACCAAGGCGCCCTCCGCGGAGCTGCGCGAGGATCAGAAGGATCAGGATTCGCTGCCGCCCTACGAGGTGCTGGACGACATCCTGGAATGCCTGGTGGAGCTGGAGATGCGGGTGTCCGACGTGGTGGCGCGCGGTCACGATCCCGACACGGTGCGCCGGATCGAGCGCCTGCTCTATCTCGCGGAGTACAAGCGCCGGCAATCGGCGCCGGGCGTGAAGGTGACCCGGCGCAACTTCGGCCGCGACCGGCGCTACCCCATCGTCAATCGCTTCCGCGATTTCGGGCGCCTGGCGCTCCGGCCCGACGAGGCGCTCTACCGCGCCGCGGGCCCGGTGAGGGGCGACGCGACGGACTTCTAGAGCCAGAACCGCCGCACGCGAAACCGCTCTAGCGGGCGAGCGTCCGCACGGAGCCGGTGGAATCCACGTCGAGGGGCGTGGGCGCGGCCGCGACGGCGGGCCCGTCGGCGTCGGGACGGGGGCGCGGAGCCGGCAGGGGCATCGCCGGCGCGTAGGGGTCGAAGGGCTCGGCCGTGCCCGGCACCCCGGGACCGTAGGACGCGAGCGCCTGGCAGGGCGCCAGCAGGGTCTCGAGGCTGCGCGGCGACGGAGCCGGGCAAGAGGACCTGGGCGCGGCGACGAGCACCGCGACGTTCAGGGCCGAAAGGGCTGCGATGCCCAGGACGAGAATCGGGCGCATGGCGGGCCTCCTCCGAGGCAACGCCGCGCGTGGACCGAGGTTCATCGCGCCGGAGCCGACAAAAAAGCCGCCGAAGCCAGGCTTCGGCGGCGGAGAGGAATGGGGTCTTGAAACGGCCGGGCCGATCGGTCCGGCAGCGATCATCTGAAAATCAGAACACGCCCGCCACGATGGCACCCATGAAGACGAGGGC
>DASPJU010000153.1:0-2094 GCA_035628475.1 Salinarimonas sp.
CGGCAAGATGGGGCGAATCGCCCCGGATGCGCATGAGCTCGGCCATGACGCGCCGGCTCCTGCCCAGCGCCTCCCGGTGGGCCTCGTCGTTGCGCCCGCCCACGAAGTCGGGAAACAGGTGATAGGCCGCCACGCCGCCGATCATCGGCCCGTAGCCGTACGAATCGACGATGCTCGTGACCATGTCCATGCGGGCCCGGTCCCTGGGGTCGTCCGGGATCAGCGAGGGACCGGGCAGCACGGCGTCGAGATAACGCGTGATGGCGGGGGTCTCGATGACGCGGAACCCGTCGACGTCGACCACGGGCACCTTGCCGAAGGGGTGGCGCGTGAGATGCTCCGGGCTGTGCGGCTCTCCCTTCAGCACGTCCACGGGCACCTGCTCGTAATCGCGCACGCCCTTCTCGGCCAGGAGCATCCGAACCGTGCGCACATAGGTGGAGCCGCTGAAGCCCCATACGGTGATCCTGCCGGCCATGGCGTCCCTCCCCGCGCAAGGTGAGCAGCCTGGGCCGATCGCGCGGGGGCGTCAATCGGCGGCAGGCCGGGCGCGTCGCAGCGCATGTCGACCGACAATAATCCCCATATGAGCGATCGACGCCGCGGAGCGAGCCGCACACGGTTTCTCCCGCCGGAAGCGGTGCGTAGCGCCCGCTCCTCTGCGGGCACGCGCCGGACGGAGCCGCCCCGGCGCGCGCACGGGCGCGCTCAATGGTCGGGCGGCGGCGCGGCGGTCTTTTTCTTGGATGCCAGGAGCTCGGGCAGGCGCCGGATCAGGTCGGCGAGGTCAGGCTCGCGCACGAGGTCCGCGGCCTCGTCGGGCTCCATCCAGCGGCCCTCGCGCTGGCCCCGCTCGGGGTAGCGCTTGGTCCGGCGGCGCACCTCCAAGGGGAAGACGTCGACGCTGCACAGGACGCTGCCCTGCTCGAGGCGCTTCTCGTAGGTGAAGGCGCCGATGCGCCTCTTGCGCACGCGCCCCTCCAGGCCCGCCTCCTCGTAGGCCTCGCGGGCGGCCGAATCGTGGGGCTTGAGGCCTCGGATCGGCCAGCCCTTGGGGATCACCCAGCGGCGGCTCTCGCGGGACGTGACGAGGAAGACGCAGAGCACCCCGTCCTCGCGCCTGTAGGGCAGTGCGGCGTACTGGACACGCGGCTTGCGCCAGGCCTTGGAAGGCTTGGGCCCCTTGGGCGCCTTGACCTTCCCGGGCCGCTCGGCGGGCGGCGCGGTGTCGTCCGTTCCCGTCATGGCGCCTCCGGGTCGCTGCCCCCTGATGGACCGTCGGGGGGCACGAATCAAGCAAGTCGTGAGCCGGCGAATAACTCCCGAGCCCCCCGTCGCGCTCCATGCGTCACGAAAAAAGCCGCCGCGGGGGTCCGCGGCAGCTGCAAGATTCGCGCCCGGGCTCGAAAAAAGCCGGACGGGGCTATTCCTCGCCCTCGTCCGTGTCCTCGCCCGCCGGATCGACGTTCTCGAGGATCCGGTCGGCCACGAGGCCGGAGTTCTGCCGGATCGAGGTCTCGATCTTGTTGGCGAGGTCGGGGTTGTCCTTCAGGAAGGTCTTGGCGTTCTCGCGGCCCTGGCCGAGCCGCTGGCTCTCGTAGGAGAACCAGGCGCCGGACTTCTCGACGATGCCGGCCTTGACGCCGAGATCGACGAGCTCGCCCACCTTCGAGATGCCCTCGCCGTACATGACGTCGAACTCGACCTGCTTGAAGGGCGGGGCGACCTTGTTCTTGACGACCTTCACCCGCACCGAGTTGCCGATGGCCTCGTCGCGATCCTTGAGCGTCGAGATGCGGCGGATGTCGAGGCGCACGGAGGCGTAGAACTTCAGCGCGTTGCCGCCCGTCGTTGTCTCGGGGCTCCCGTACATCACGCCGATCTTCATCCGGATCTGGTTGATGAAGATCACCATGGTCTTCGACCGGGAGATCGAGCCCGTGAGCTTGCGCAGGGCCTGGGACATCAGGCGCGCCTGGAGGCCGGGCTGCACCTCGCCCATCTCGCCCTCGATCTCGGCGCGGGGCGTCAGCGCCGCGACCGAGTCGATGACGAGAACGTCGACCGCGCCGGAGCGCACCAGCGTGTCCGTGA
>DASPJU010000154.1:0-2041 GCA_035628475.1 Salinarimonas sp.
CGCCTGCGCCGGGGACGAGATCTTCGCCGACCCGTCCTCCATCGTGGGCTCGGTGGGGGTGGTCTCGGCGGGCTTCGGCCTCGACCGGCTCATCGAGCGCTGGGGCGTCGAGCGGCGTGTCCACACCACGGGCCCGCGCAAGGCGATGCTCGACCCGTTCCGGCCGGAGAACCCCGACGACATCGTCCGGCTCAAGGCCATCCAGGCCGACATCTTCGAAGCCTTCTCGGACCTGGTGGTCGAGCGCCGGGGACCCAAGCTCAAGGGCACGCCGGCGGAGCTGTTCACGGGCGACATATGGGCCGGGCGCGCCGCCCTGGAGCTCGGCCTCGTGGACGCCATCGGCGACCTGCGCACGGTGGCGCGGGCGCGCTACGGGGACAAGGTGCGCCTGCGGGTCGTGGCCCTGCAGCGGCCCTCGCTCCTCGCCCGCCTCTTCGGCCGCGATCCCACCATCGGCCCGGTCCTCGATCCCGGCCAGGCGATCGCGGCCGTGGAGGAGCGGAGCCTCTGGGCGCGGCTGGGGCTTTAGGGCTCCCCCTCTCCCCGTCAAGGTGGGAGAGGGATCACCGGCATCGGCGGCGCCGGCCGACCCTTGGACGGGCGGATCGACGGTCCCCTCACCGGCAGGGCGCGGCCTCGCCCAGGCCCTGGTGGACGACGCGCACCGGGCGGCAGGAGGGCGGCGGGGCGGGGGCCTCGGCCTTGCGCTCGATCGCGGGCGAGGGCGCCCTCGCCACCGTCTCGGCCTGCGCGACCAGCACCGGCCGGCGCGGCGCGCCCGTCGCGTCGAGCGCGAGGGTGGTGCCGAACGAGGCGACGAAGGTGGCGACGAGGAGGGTGGGCAGGCGGGGCATGGCGGCGGTTCCCGGGCGGTCCGTCCTGGACCTGACGCGACCTTAACGGCCCCGTGCCGCGCGGACGTGCGCCGCTGCACGCGGTTCGGGCCCGCCGCCCGCGCCCGGGTGCGCCGCCGCACGGGCTTGACGCGGGCGCGCCGCGGGCCCAAGGGTCCGCGCCGCGCCCCCGTCACTGGACCCCGCCGATGACCCTTCCCCCCTCCATGGACCCGGCCCGCTCCTTCCAGGGCCTGATCCTGACGCTGCAGCGCTACTGGGCCGAGCGCGGCTGCGTGGTCCTGCAGCCCTACGACATGGAGATGGGCGCGGGCACCTTCCATCCGGCCACGACGCTCAGGGCGCTGGGCCCCCGGCCCTGGAACGCCGCCTATGTCCAGCCCTCGCGCCGGCCCAAGGACGGGCGCTACGGCGAGAACCCCAACCGCTTCCAGCACTATTACCAGTTCCAGGTCATCCTGAAGCCCTCGCCGCCGGACCTGCAGGAGCTCTATCTGGGATCCCTGCGCGCCATCGGCCTCGACCCCATGCTGCACGACGTGCGCTTCGTCGAGGACGACTGGGAGAGCCCGACCCTGGGCGCCTGGGGCCTAGGGTGGGAGTGCTGGTGCGACGGGATGGAGGTGAGCCAGTTCACCTATTTCCAGCAGGTGGCGGGCTTCGAGTGCTCGCCCGTGGCGGGCGAGCTCACCTATGGCCTGGAGCGCCTCGCCATGTATCTCCAGGGCGTCGACAACGGCTACGACCTCAACTTCAACGGGGGCGAGGGCGACCAGAAGGTCACCTACGGCGACGTGTTCCGGCAGGCCGAGCAGGAATATTCCCGCCACAACTTCGAGCACGCCGACACCGAGATGCTCTTCCGGCACTTTCGCGACGCCGAGAGCGCCTGCCGGCGCTATCTCGAGGCGGGGGACGCGGGCGAGCGCCACCTGATGGCCCTACCGGCCTACGACCAGTGCATCAAGGCGAGCCACGTCTTCAACCTGCTCGACGCGCGCGGCGTCATCTCCGTGACCGAGCGCCAGTCCTACATCCTGCGCGTCCGCGAGCTCGCCAGGGCCTGCGGCGCCGCCTGGCTCAAGACCGCAGGAGGCGGGGCGGCGTGAGCGCGACCGGGCTTCGTGAACTTCCGGTCGCCCGAGGCTCCATCGTCATGGCCGGGCGTGTCCCGGCCATCCACG
>DASPJU010000155.1:0-4705 GCA_035628475.1 Salinarimonas sp.
CCTTGGTGGTTCTGGCGCCGGGTAGCGGAGCGGACGGATTATCACTCTGCGACCGATGCCTTGCTTGCGCGGATCAGCGTCGCGCCTGGAAACGAGCAGCGGCGCGAGATGGACACGCTCATCCGCCTGCTGCACTCGTCCGGCGTCTGGGCCAGGCTCGACGGGCTCCACATCTTCGCGGCCCACACGTCGCAGGCTGCGCTGCTCAACTGGAAGGCCAATCAGTTCAACGGCACTCTGGTCGACGCGCCGACCTTCACGGCCAACCGCGGCTATCAGGGCGACGGCGTGAACGATCGCATTGATCTCAACTACAATCCCAACTCGCCGCCTGCGGGCAACAAGTTCACGCTGAACGACGCCCATATGGGCATGTGGTCGCTGACCGATCTTCCCGTGAGCACCAACTCCAACTCCAACGACTTCGGCGCGGGCAACAGCTGGGTGGGGCGTCTGGGCACCACGGCGGGCACAGCGACGGTGCGCTCCAATCGGGGAACCAGCACCACACTCGCCGGTGCGCTGCCGGGCCATGTGGGGTGGAACAGGGCGGACGCTTCCAATCACAGCCAGTATGCGGCGGGCGTGACTTCGGGCGCTGTTGCCGCTGCCTCCACTGCGTTCCACGCCAACGGCTTCTTCGCGCTGTCCGCGAGCGGGACGCTGTGGGGCCGCAATCAGCTTGCCGCGGTTCACTGGGGCGGCTCGATGACGGCCAATCAGTGGCGTGATCTCTACCGCGGCCTTCGCCGGTATCTGCGCTACCTTGGAGCCGTCGCCTGATGCACCCTGGATACATCTCCGGCCATTGGTATGCCACGATCCCGCACGGGAGGGTCGAGAAGGGTGCCCCTGTCCTGACAGGCTACATCCGCTTCTACCCCTTCGTGATCCACGAGCCGATCACCGTCAGCCATCTGGGCTGCCGCATCATCACGCCCGCCCGCGGCGGCAAGCTCTGTCTGTGCATCTACTCGAACGACGCGGCATCGGGTGGCCCCTATGGGCCATCTCTCCGCACCCCAGGCGGCTTCAATCCTGAGGAAGGCGAGATCGACACATCCGTCGCCGGATTGGTGTCGGCTCCTTGTGCAGGAGCCGCCATCAACAACACCCTTCAGCCCGGCCTCTACTGGAGCGGCATCAAGACCGACAACAACTATGTTGTCGTGCAGTCTATGCGTATGGATCAGCCGAATGCCGCCTATTATGCGGGCTCGCCAAATCAGCCGAACATCTCGGCTGGGCTCACGCAGTCGGACTTCCACATTCCAGTTCAGTGCAACTATGGCAGCGATTGGAACTATTATGGCGGCCCCAACTGGTCGCGTAGCGGCGCCCCGCGCTGGGCCCACATCCATATGAAGGCAGCATGATGGTCGCTTCCGTCGCGCCTCGGCCTGATCCTGCGGCGCCCGCTCGTGCCGTGGCTGCAAACCAGAACCGCGGGGACAGCCGCGCGCAGGAGATTATCTCGCGGCAGTCTCATCTGGAGGACGAGCGCTCTCGGTATGAGCATGTCTGGCAGCAGGTGGCGGAGTTCTGCGATCCTGACGGGCCCGACATGTGGGGCGGCATCACGATGGGCCGCATGGCCTCGAACCAGGCGGAGCGACAAGAACGGCGTGCGGCGCTGGTGTACGATAACACCATCAATAGCGCGGCCAACCGCCTCGCCGCCGGCCTGGAAAGCCTCATCATCCCGCAGTGTGAGAAGTGGCACGGCCTATCGACCGCGGCCATGGACGATGAGGAGACGGACGAGGAGAAGGAATGGGGGGAGGGGCTCCGCGACTTCCTCTTCACGCTGCGTTACAATGCGCTGTCCAACTTCGTTCCTGCCACACAGGCCTGCCTGCGCAACGTGGTGAGGTATGGCCCGGCCTATCTCTATGCGGAGGAAGGCTTCGGCGGGCAGCACGTCCACTATGCCAGTGTCCCCGTGGTGGAGGCATACATCGCCCGCAATCGGTGGGGGACACCCGACACCTTCCACCGTAAGTACGAGCGCACGGCGCGGCAGGTGGCGCAAATGCTGGGTTGGGCCAAGCTGCCGCCCAAGGTGCAGGAACTCGCCAACGATCCCGTCAAGTGCGACGAGAAGGTTGAGCTGATCCAAGCCATCCGACCCAAGAGCGATCGCCGCATGTATCGCGGGCGTGGCGGCTGGGATTTCATGGACGGCGACTTCGAAAGCGTTCATGTGCTCGTCGGCGACGAGGTGGTGGTCAAGGAGCGCTCGTTCTCGACTTTCCCCGTCGCCTGCTTCAACTGGCGGCGCTACGAGGGCGACACATACGGCATCTCGCCGACCATCGAGGCATTGGTCACGGTACGGGAAATCAATGCCGTGCGTCGCTCTGGCCTGCGTGCCTTGCAGCAGATTACCGACCCGGCACTCGCCACGCGGGACGAACTTGAGTATGCGCCCGACCTAAACCCCGGCGCGCACTACCCCGGCCTGATTGACGACTCGGGACGACCCCTCATCCAACCCATCAACACGGGGCAGAACCCGTCCTACGCCTTCGAATATGCTGGACAGCGGGCGGAGGAAATCCGCGACATGCTGTTCGTGAACCTGTTCCAGACGCTGGTGCAGAACCCGCAGATGACGGCCACGGAAGCGCTGATCCGGCAGGAAGAGAAGGGTGCGCTGCTCGGCCCCTCGGGCTCCATCATCCAGGCCGGCTTTGCGGCCAATCTGGACCGGGAGCTCGCCATCCTGGAAGCCAAGGGCCTCTATGAGGAAGGTAGCCGGTTTGCGCCGCCTGAGAGCCTCGCTGGCAAGACGATCCGGCCCACCTTCACGTCGCCGCTGGATGTGCTGCGCCGCTCGGCTGAGGCGAGGGACACGCTCCAGGTCATCAACACCGCCATTGCGTTCTCCGAGCGTGATCCGTCCGTGCTCGACAACATCGACGCCGACGAGGCGCTCAAGGTGGTGGCCTCTGCCGGCCGCTCGCCGCAACGCATCTTCCGCCGCAGGGAAGAGGTGGAGCAAATCCGGCAGGGACGGGCTCAGGCCATGCAGGCGCAGCAAGGAGCCGCTGCGCTTGGGCAGGCCGCACAGGTGGCCAAGGATGCCGTGCCTGCGGCTGTTCAGGCGCGTGATAGCGGGCTGCTGGACGGCATGATGCCGATGGGCAGTGCATGACGCCGGCTGAACGGAAGCTCCTTCACGAGGCTTGGCAGGCCCTAGAAGAGGGCAGAGCTGACCGTCAGCAAGGTGCTCGGATCATTCGACATTTGGCGTCCCTCACCAACTACTACGGAACGACGTATATCGGCGAATGGATGAAGCAGACCGGGCGCGTGGAAGGCTTCGAACTCTCATGCGTGGAACACCAAGCCCGGCGCTGGGTCTTTGCCAGCATCCTGCCATTCCTTTCCTGCCATCCAGATGGCCGCGCTTATCCGGCTGACGAAGACCCCGCGGCGGGGTGAAGCCGCATTCCACAACCTGCAAAGGAGAACGCGATGCCTAAGGGCCTTCCGCGCACGCTCGCCAATGCCGCGAAGGGCACAGCCGGGCGTCCATTCAAGCTGCGCACATACACAGTCGCCACCGCTCCATCGGCAGCGACTGAAGGCGTTGGCGCAATGATCCGCATTTCCAACGGGTCGGCGGGCAACCCCTGCCTGGCCGTCTCGGACGGCACGAACTGGAAGGTGATCGCCACCGGCGCCACCGCTGCCGCCTCCTAAGCGGCTCAACAATCCCCTGCGGCGGGGCAAGCCGCGAACCCAAAAGGACACATCATGTCTGACACGGCACAAGCCGGGTCCGTGGCTGCTGTTGAGCAGTCGGCGGGCAACCTGGACACGCCACCGGCAAACGCGGAAAACGGGTCCGCCGCGGGCGCTGAAAGAAGTTGGTTTGACGGTCTCTCAGAAGGCAACCGCAAACTCGCTGAAGCCAAGGGCTGGACCAAGCCGGACAGCATCGACACGGTGCTGACCTCATATGCGGAACTGGAACGGCATCAGGGCTCTGCCCTTCGCGTGCCGGCCGATGACGCTCCTGCGGAAGAGTGGGACAAGTTCTACTCTCGCCTGCCGGAGAACATGCGGCCCATCCAGTCGCCGGACAAGATCGAGTTCAAGCGCCCGGAAGGGCTCCCCGAGAACCTGCCCTATGACGACGGGCTGGCCAACACGTCCAAAGCCTGGATGGCGGAGGCCAAGCTGTCGCCGGCACAGGCGCAGGCCATGCACGACAAGTTCGCAGGCTACATGGCCGAACAGGCGCAGGCGCAGCAAGCCGCCCTCGCCAAGGCCGTGGAGACCACGCACGACGACCTCGTGAAGGACTGGGGACCGCAGGACAGCGACGCCTTCAAGGCCAAGCTGACCCTCGCCGACCGGGCGATGAAGAAACTCGACCTTGCCGACGCCTTCAAGGAAGCAGGCATCCTGCTTCCGGATGGGGCGCTCACCAAGCCGGGCGTGGCGCGAGCCTTCGCAGCAATCGGTGAGGCGATGTTCCGCGAGGACACGATCGAGAACGACAGCATCATGGGCGGGGAGAACCCGTTCAAGAAGCGCGCCGACGGCTCCCGCAATCTGACGGCCATTTCAGCCCTGGCCAAAAGCGACCCTCAACGCGCTGAGCGCTTGGCACGAGAGGCCGGGGAAGATCCCCGCGCCTGGATGCCGAACAACCCTCGCTGAGGAACCTGCGCTCTCGCACTTCTGAGAGAAA
>DASPJU010000156.1:0-2113 GCA_035628475.1 Salinarimonas sp.
CATCCGTGACCTGTTCGACCGAGCCCTGGCCGGCGATCTCTTCGACGATTAGGTGGGCCTTGGCGCAGCGATGCGACCGAATGGCTCGGATTGGTCCGACGCCTCGTCTGATCCGTTATGCTCCCGGTTACGGTGCCACTCGCCTGGCAGTGGCACCTACGACGCCCTGTGCTAGCGTTCGGCATGAACAGTCCCTCGCAACGGCCTGAGCTGGAGGATCCCGATCCACATCGGGAGAGAGCAACAGCGCTGTTCGTAGCTGGCGCCGTCCTCGCGGTCTTTCTGGCAGTGCAGGCCGTGAAGCTGATGTGAACCCAAACCCCTGAGCGGGGTGCGGGAAAGCGGGCGATCCGTGCTAACCTCCCCTCAGCCGTCGGGTGGTTGGATGCTAGTCCGCCGGTCAGGCCGCGCGAGGACCAGCAGAACTCACGCGGCCATCTTCTGTCGGTAGTCCCGATCAGCGCAATGCTTCGAATGCTACCAGAGGTGCCGCTCACTACCACGACACCGTCACCATATTCCCTCTCCTGAGACATGGCGCCGTTCGGTATACTTCGAACAGAAACCCCTGTGCTATCGGCAGGCCGGAAACGGGCATTCCGGTGCCTTAGGCGGCAGCGGCGTGCGGGGTATTGGAGCGGGCCCGCTCACCCTCTTGCGCCGTATACCAGACTGACGGTGTCCCGCCGCCCTGCGGCACGACCTTCTCGATCGTGATCTGCTCCGCCTCGGCGAACGCCCGGACGCGGTCCTTCAGGTCCCGGTCCTTGACTAGGATACGGAGCGCAGTATCAGCCGAGGCTGCTCACGATCCCCCAGGCAATCAGCCCGAAGGTCACGAACAGCGCACCTACCAGGAACAGCGCACCCAGCGCGCAGCCGCTCGCAGGAGCACGGTGGAGAACAGCTGTCGAAGGTGAGGCCGGATCGTAGAAGACCGTGACCGCCCGGCCCGCCTCATAGAATGCAAGATCACCTTTGTGCCCCGCAGGGCTAGCCCCCCACTTGCGGCGCAGAGGAGGCGTGCCGATCGCCGAGCCGGTAAAGGTTTGCCCGTTTACCTGATACTCGTACGTGACATCCGGCAGACCTCGCGCTGTCCAGCCGGTCGAGCGCGTCGTCACTCGACCCAAGATGGGTAAGTCCACCTCCTTCTTGCTGATGGACGAGGTTCGGATAACGCCCTGTGTGCTGATCCACTGCGCCTGAGCCCTTGAGGCTACCGATGCCTTGTAGCCGAACCACCATAGGAACAGGCCCATGCCGATCGGTATGATGGCGATCAGTATGCCGAGCATTGTTCCCCCCAAAATCTTGCCTTCAGCCCAGAAACTGGAACCACCAGCAAGGGGAGGAACGAGCCGTCTACCCGCCCTCAGCCGGTTGCGCGCAGGTGCTCGTGCGGCAGGACAAGCTCCTGCTTCTTCCCGAACATCTCGAGCAGAACAGTAATGCGCTTGCTCTCGGGCGCCTGCAAGATCCTGGCGGCGAATCGGCACGAAACGCGTGTAGCCGGCCCGTACAAGGGCATCTTGCGCCTTGTTCTCCCCATGAGGCTGGCAGTGGGCGACGAGCCATCGCTTCGCGAGGAGCGCCGCGTAATGCTCAGGGTCGAAGTCGCGGATCGTCTCCATCACAAAGCTCCGAACGCAACGAGGAGAGACGCCGTGGCGGTGGCCGCGGCGAGAGCGAAGCAGGCGATGGAGGAGAGAGGCATGGGAACGCCGATCATGCGGTGGCTCCCGCGTGCCGAGGCACCTCGATCGTGCGCTGGCGGCCCGGCATGAGCCGGATGTGTCCGCGCTGGGCGAGGGCGCGGACGAGGCGATGCACGCCGGAGGGTGAGGCAAGGGCAAGGCCATCCGCGATCTGACGGTAGGAATGAGGCTTAGCCACGCTTCTCGGCAAAGCGGGTCACAAAACGGATGCAGTCGCGCTGACGAGGGGTGATGCCGAGGGTCATGCAGCGTTTCCCGGGATCCGAATGCAAGTTTCTGTTAACCGCTCCATAGCTACTACTTGAGAGTTCAAACACGTACTCCATCGTCCGCGGTGGTTGCGTGAATACTTGCAGCCACAGCCTTTGAAACAGCCATGTCGAACGTGATTTCTA
>DASPJU010000157.1:0-2037 GCA_035628475.1 Salinarimonas sp.
AAATGCTCGATGTGGACGGGCTCGACCGTGGTGACGATCGCGACCTGCGGGCGCACCATGCGGGCGAGCGGCGCGATCTCGGCCCGGTGGTTCATGCCGATCTCGAACACGCCGTAGGCGCTCTCGCGGGGCATGCGGGCGAGCGTCAGGGGCACGCCCCAATGGTTGTTGTAGGAGGCCACCGAGGCGTGGGTGGGGCCCTGGCGCGAGAGCACGAGGCGCAGGGCCTCCTTGGTGCCCGTCTTGCCCACCGAGCCCGTCACCGCGACGATGCCGGCGAGCGTCGAGGCGCGGGCCGCGAGGCCCAGCCGGCGCAGGCCGTCCAGCACGTCGTCGACGGCGAACACGGTGCCGTGCCGGGCGAGCGCCTCCGCCCGGTCGCCCTCGACCACGGCGGCCGCCGCTCCCCGCTCCAGCGCCGTCGCCACGAAGTCGTGCCCGTCGCGGGCGTCGCCCCGAATGGCGAAGAACAGGTCGCCGGGCTGGAGCGTGCGGGTGTCGATGGAGATGCCGCCGATGGCGGCGGGAAGCGCGCCCGTGACGGCCGCGCCCATGGCGGCGGCGGCCTCGGCGCCCGTCCAGAGCGGCGGGGTCATCGGCCGGTCTCCCGGATCGCGGCCGCCACGACCTCGTGGTCCGAAAAGGGGTGGGTGACGTCGCCCACCGTCTGGCCGGTCTCGTGGCCCTTGCCGGCCACGACCAGCACGTCGCCGGAGCGCAGCTCGCCCACCGCCGCCCGGATGGCTTGCGCCCGGTCGCCGATCTCGCGGGCGCCCGGGGCGCCCGCCAGGATGTCGGCCCGGATGGCGTGGGGCTGCTCGGTGCGGGGATTGTCGTCGGTGACGATGACGACGTCGGCCCCGTCCACCGCGATCCGGCCCATGATCGGCCGCTTGCCCCGGTCGCGGTCGCCGCCGCAGCCGAAGACGCACACGAGGCGCCCGCTCGCGAAGGGGCGCAGGGCCTCCAGCACCTTCTCCAGCGCCTCGGGCTTGTGGGCGTAGTCGACGACGCACAGCGCCCCGTTGACCTCGCCCACCCGGTCGAGGCGGCCCGGCACGCCCTTGAGCCCCGAGAAGGCCGCCAGCACCGTGTCCGCGTCGCCCCCCGCGGCGATGACGAGCCCCGCCGCCACGAGGGCGTTCTCGACCTGGAAGCGGCCCACCAGCGGCAGGCTCGCGCGGATCTCGCGGCCCTCATGCTCCAGCGTCAGGGTCTGGGCGAATCCTTCCGTGCGCAGGTCCTTGAGGCGCAGGTCGCGCCCGGCGCGGCCCACGCTCACGAGCCGCAGGGGCCGGCGGCCGACGGCCTCCATCACCTTGTCGGCCTCGGGCCCGTCGGCATTGACGACCGCGCTCGCGCCGTCGGGCAGGAGCGTCTCGAACAGGCGCAGCTTCGCCTCGAGATAGGCCTCCATGGTGCCGTGATAGTCGAGATGGTCGCGGCCCAGATTCGTGAAGGCGGCCGCGGCCAGGCGCACCCCGTCGAGGCGGTGCTGGTGGATGCCGTGGGAGGAGGCCTCCATGGCGGCGTGCTGCACGCCTCCCGAGGCCAGCCCGTCGAGGGTCTCGTGGAGCGCGATGGGGTCCGGGGTGGTGAGCGAGCCGTAGGCCTGCCCGTCCGAGGTCACGACGCCCAGCGTGCCCAGGCTCGCCGACTTGTGGCCCCCCGCCGCGAAGAGCTGGCGCGAGAAGTCGGCCACCGAGCTCTTTCCCGCCGTGCCGGTCACGGCCACCACGGTGGCGGGCTGGCGGGGATAGAAGCGCGCGGCCGCGAGCGCCAGGGACCGGCGCACGTTGGCGACCTGGACATAGGCGACCGAGGCATCGAGATCCCGGGGCCGCGGCGCCTCGCCCACCACCGCGACGGCGCCGGAGGCGATCGCGGCCGGGATGAAGGCGGCGCCGTCCGAGACCGTGCCGGGCACGGCCACGAACACGGCGCCGGGGCGCACCTTGCGGCTGTCGGCGGCGAGCCCCGACACGGCGAGGGCGGCGTGATCGCCGCTCCCGGCTTCCGGAAAGAGCGCGGCCAGGG
>DASPJU010000158.1:0-2117 GCA_035628475.1 Salinarimonas sp.
CGCCATGGCGATCGGACCGTAGACCATCACGAAGGCGAGGATCAGGACGGTCCCGATGAATTTGCGCGTGCGGCGGTTCATGACGGCTCCGAGGGCGGCTCGATCGGCGGGTGCGGCGACGGGCGCGTTGCCCGCGCGCGCCGTCGCTCCTATGTGACGGCGGACGTGGCGCGATCAAGGCGCCGCGCCGGATCAGCGGACCGAAAGCGACATCATGTCCATCGCCCTCGCCGAGCGGGACCTCCCCGCCGTCGCGCACGACGCAACGCGCGGCCTCGCCGCCGTGCGGGCCTGGCTCACCGTGCTGTGCGTCCTCGTGGTGGCCATGGTGCTGGTGGGCGGCGCCACGCGGCTCACGGGCTCGGGGCTGTCGATCACGGAATGGCGGCCCGTCACCGGCGCGATCCCGCCGCTCTCGGAAGCCGCCTGGCTCGCCGAGTTCGAGCGGTACCGGGCCATCGACCAATACCAGCTCGTCAACAAGGGCATGTCGCTGGCCGATTTCCGGTTCATCTATTGGTGGGAATGGGGGCACCGCCAGCTCGGCCGCTTCCTGGGCCTCGCCTTCTTCGTGCCCTTCGCGGCGTTCTGGCTGCGCGGCCAGGTGCGCGGGGGGCTGGCGCTCAAGCTCCTCGCGCTCGGAGCGCTGGGCGGCCTGCAGGGCGCGATCGGCTGGATCATGGTCGCCTCCGGGCTCAAGCCCGGCATGACGGCGGTGGCGCCGGTCAAGCTCATGCTCCACCTCACGGTGGCGAGCCTCATCCTGGCGGGCCTCGTCTGGATCGCGTCCGGGTTGCGGGAGCGCGCCCGTGATGCCGCCTCGCGCCCCCTCGCGCTGGGCGCCACGCTGCTGGTGCCCTTCATGCTGGTCCAGATCGCGCTCGGCGGGCTGGTGGCGGGCTCCAAGGCGGGCTTCACGTTCAACACCTGGCCCCTCATGGACGGGCGCCTCGTGCCCGACGCCGCAACGCTCTTCGTTGTGACGCCCTGGATCGAGAACTTCGTCGACAACGTCGCGCTCGTGCAGTTCAACCACCGCCTCGTGGCCTATGCGCTCGTCGCTTTCGCCCTGTGGCACGCCTGGCGCGCCTGGCGCCTCGCGCCCGCCTCCGGAGCCGCCCGGCGCGCCCGCGCGGTGGCGGGGCTGACGCTCGCGCAGGCGGCGCTCGGCGTCGCGACCCTCGTCCTCGTCGTACCGTTATGGGCCGGCCTCGCCCACCAGGGGCTGGCGATGATCGTGCTCGTGATGGCGACGGCGCATGCCCGCATCACGCGGGCGGAGGCGGGGTGACCCAACCTCTCCCCGCCCGGCGGGGAGAGGGGGTCATGGCCTCCCCCGCGAAATGCGCTATGAGCGGGGCCATGACAGTCACCGTCCGCTTCGCGCCCTCGCCCACGGGCTTCCTCCATATCGGCAACGCCCGCCCGGCGCTCCTCAACGCGCTGTTCGCGCGCCGCGAGGGCGGCACCTTCGTGCTGCGCTACGACGACACGGACCTGGCGCGCTCCAAGCCCGAGTTCGCCGACGCGATCCTGGAGGACCTGCGCTGTCTCGGCGCGGTGCCGGACCGGATCGTGCGCCAGTCCGAACGCTTCGCCCTCTACGCGGCGGCGGCGGAGCGGCTGAGGGCGGCCGGGCGGCTCTACCCCGCCTACGAGACCGCCGAGGAGCTCGAATACCGCCGCAAGCGCCAGCTCGCCCGCGGCCTGCCCCCGGTCTACGACCGCGCCGCCCTGTCCCTCGCGGAGGCCGATCGCGCCCGGCTGGAGGCCGAGGGCCGCCGGCCGCACTGGCGCTTCCGCCTCGATCCCGTGACCGTGACCTGGCACGACCTCGTGCGCGGCGAGACCGGGGTCGATTGCACGTCGCTCTCCGATCCCGTGCTGATCCGCGAGGACGGAACCTATCTCTACACGTTGCCCTCGGTGGTGGACGACGTGGACCTCGGCATCACGCACGTGATCCGCGGCGAGGACCACGTCACCAACACGGCGGTGCAGATCCAGATTTTCGACGTGCTCGCCGGCGCGGTCCCCGGCTTCGGCCACCACAATCTTCTCACCACCATAAGCGGGGAGGGGCTGTCGAAGCGCCTCGGGCATCTCTCGCTGCAGGG
>DASPJU010000159.1:0-2381 GCA_035628475.1 Salinarimonas sp.
AGCCGCCTGCTGGAGCGCGCCACCAAGCTCTCCAACGAGAACGGCGCCGGCTCGCTCACGGCCCTGCCCGTGATCGAGACCCAGGAGGGCGACGTGTCGGCGTACATCCCGACCAACGTCATCTCCATCACCGACGGCCAGATCTTCCTCGAGACCAACCTCTTCTTCCAAGGCATCCGACCCGCGGTGAACGTCGGCATCTCGGTGTCGCGCGTGGGCGGCAACGCCCAGATCAAGGCGATGAAGCAGGTTGCCGGCTCGATCAAGGGCGAGCTCGCGCAGTACCGCGAGATGGCGGCTTTCGCGCAGTTCGGCTCCGACCTCGACGCTGCGACGCAGCGCCTGCTCAACCGCGGCGCCCGCCTGACCGAGCTCCTGAAGCAGCCTCAGTTCTCGCCCCTCAAGATGGAGGAGCAGGTCGCGGTCATCTATGCCGGCGTGAACGGCTATCTGGACCGCATGCCGGTGGCCCAGGTCCGCCCCTTCGAGGAGGGCCTGCTCGGCCGCTTGCGGGGCCAGCACCCGGAGATCCTGGATTCCATCCGGACCTCCAAGGATCTCTCGTCGGACGCCGAGGCCAAGCTGAAGGCCGTGGTCGAGGACTTCGCGAAGGCGTTCGCCTGACCGGCGAGCGTCACCCCGCGGCTGGATTGAGAAAAGGTCGAGGCACCCGATGCCGTCCCTGAAGGATCTGCGCAACCGCATCGCCTCCGTGAAGGCGACGCAGAAGATCACCAAGGCCATGCAGATGGTCGCGGCGGCGAAGCTGCGCCGCGCCCAGACGCAGGCCGAGGCCGCGCGGCCCTTCGCCGAGCGGATGACCCGGGTGCTCGGCAACCTGGCCGGCGGCCTCGTCGCCGGCCCGGACACGCCGCGCCTGCTGTCGGGCACCGGCCGCGACCAGACGCACCTGCTCGTGGTCTGCACCGGCGAGCGAGGCCTGTGCGGCGCGTTCAACACCAACATCGTGCGGCTCGCCCGCGAGCACGCCAACCGGCTCATCGCCGAGGGCAAGACCGTCAAGATCTTCTGCGTCGGCAAGAAGGGCCACGACGTCCTGCGCCGGCAGTTCGGCGACCGCATCGTCGACTTCGTCGAGCTGCGCTCCGTCCGCCAGCTCGGCTTCGAGAACGCGGAGGGCATCGCCCGCAACATCCTCTCCCGCTTCGACGCGGGCGAGTTCGACGTCGCGACCCTGTTCTACGCGCGCTTCCGCTCGGTGATCGCCCAGATCCCCACCGCGCAGCAGATCATCCCGGCCCAAATCGAGGCGGGCGGCGCCGCGGCGGCGAGCGACGCGGTCTACGACTACGAGCCCGGCGAGGCCGAGATCCTGACCACCCTGCTGCCGCGCAACGTCGCGGTGCAGATCTTCCGGGCGCTGCTCGAGAACAACGCCTCGTTCTACGGCGCCCAGATGTCCGCCATGGACAACGCCACCCGCAACGCGGGCGAGATGATCAAGAAGCAGACGCTCACCTACAACCGCACCCGCCAGGCGCAGATCACCAAGGAGCTGATCGAGATCATCTCCGGCGCCGAGGCGGTGTGACCTCCAGACCGGCCTGACCGATCGCGGCGGCGCCCGGCGCCGCCCCCACCCGACCCCGAACGAGGACCACCATGGCCCAGATCAACCCCACCCAGCCCCAGGGCGTCCAGCCGGCCTCGACCGCGGTCGCCCGGGGCCGCATCACCCAGGTCATCGGCGCGGTCGTCGACGTGCAGTTCGACGGCCACCTGCCGGAGATCCTGAACGCGCTGGAGACCGAGAACCAGGGCAACCGCCTCGTCCTCGAGGTGGCCCAGCAGCTCGGCGAGAGCACGGTGCGCTGCATCTCCATGGACACCACGGAGGGCCTGGTGCGCGGCCAGCCCGTGACCGACACCGGCGCGCCGATCGCGGTGCCCGTGGGCGTCGGCACGCTGGGCCGCATCATGAACGTCATCGGCGAGCCGGTGGACGAGGCGGGCCCGGTCCCGGCCGAGGCCCTGCGCGCCATCCACCAGCCGGCTCCCGCCTATTCCGAGCAGTCCACCGAGGCCCAGATCCTCGTCACGGGCATCAAGGTCGTGGACCTGCTCGCTCCCTACGCCAAGGGCGGCAAGATCGGCCTGTTCGGCGGCGCCGGCGTGGGCAAGACCGTGCTCATCATGGAGCTCATCAACAACGTCGCGAAGGCGCACGGCGGCT
This sequence comes from Salinarimonas sp., assembly GCA_035628475.1. Classification (GTDB taxonomy): domain Bacteria; phylum Pseudomonadota; class Alphaproteobacteria; order Rhizobiales; family Beijerinckiaceae; genus Salinarimonas_A. Next base: position 2,195 of record DASPJU010000159.1, read on the forward strand.
ATTCCGTGTTCGCGGGCGTGGGCGAGCGGACCCGCGAGGGCAACGACCTCTATCACGAGATGATCGAGTCGAAGGTGAACGTGGATCCCCGCGAGGCCGGTTCGGCCGCCGGCTCCAAGTGCGCCCTCGTGTACGGCCAGATGAACGAGCCCCCGGGCGCCCGCGCCCGCGTCGCCCTGACCGGTCT
>DASPJU010000160.1:0-5867 GCA_035628475.1 Salinarimonas sp.
TCATCGAGGCGCGGCACCTGTTCGACATCGAAGCCGAGCGGCTGGAGGTGCTGGTCCACCCGCAATCGATCGTGCACGGCCTGGTGCAGTGGCGGGACGGCTCGGTGACGGCGGGACTCGGCGTCGCCGACATGAGGATCCCCATCGCGCATTGCCTCGGCGAGGATGCCCGCCTCGATTTCCCGGGGACCCGTCTCGATTTGGCCGCGATCGGGGCGCTACAGTTCGAAGCCCCCGATCTCGAGCGGTTCCCGTGCCTTCGCCTCGCGCGGGAGGCTCTCGCGGCCGGTGGAGCGATCCCGGCGGCGCTCAACGCGGCCAACGAGGTGGCCGTGGACGCCTTCGCTCATGGCCGCATCGGCTTTTACGGGGTCGCTGCGCTCGTCGAGGGGGTCTGCGAGGCCGTCGCGGCGCGCGGCGCCGGCGCGCCCGCGACGGTCGAGGACGCGCTCGCCGTTGACCATGAATCGCGCGGGATCGCGTCAGGGCTGTTGTCCCGCTTGGCATCGTGAGAATTTGAGGCGATCCGCGCCGCAGGAGACGTATCGATGGACTTCATCAGCACCGTGGGGGGAGGGACCTGGAACCTGCTCTTCGGCTACATCCTCCCCTTCCTGGTCGTGCTGACCGTCGTGGTGTTCGTCCATGAGATGGGCCACTTCCTGGTCGGGCGCTGGTGCGGCGTGGGCGTGCACGCCTTCTCGATCGGGTTCGGCCCGGAGATCGCGGCCTATACGGACCGGCACGGCACCCGCTGGCGCTTCGCGGCGATCCCGCTCGGCGGCTACGTCAAGTTCGCGGGCGACGCCAACGGGGCGAGCCTGTCGAGCCCTGAGGACATGGCGCGGATGAACGCCGCCGAGCGCGCCGTCAGCTTCCACCACAAGCCGGTCTGGAAGCGGGCCGCCATCGTGGCCGCCGGGCCGATCGCCAACTTCCTCCTCGCGATCGCGATCTTCGCGGGCATGCTCTACGTGAACGGCCGCCAGGTCCTGATCCCCCGCGTCGACGTGGTGCAGCCCGGCAGCGCCGCCGAGCGGGCGGGCTTCCAGAAGGGCGACGTCGTCCTCTCGATCAACGGGCGGTCCATCAAGGGCTTCTCCGACCTCCAGCGCATGGTCGGCACGAGCGCCGAGGACACGCTGACCATCGTGGTCGACCGCGACGGACAGCCCGTGACCCTCCAGGCGACCCCTGACCGGCGCGAGACCCAGACGGCCTTAGGCAAGCAGCGCATCGGGCTCCTCGGCCTGCAGGCGACCCGCGCCCCTGAGGATGTCCGCCACGTGACCTACGGCCTCGGCGAAGCCGTCGCGTCGGGGGCCTACGAGTGCTGGTACGTCATCGAGCGCACCATCAACTACGTGGGCAAGCTGGTCACCGGCCGCGAATCCACCGACCAGCTCTCGGGTCCGATCCGCATCGCCCAGGTGTCCGGGCAAGTGGCGGGGCTCGCCGGGCTGGGCGGGCTCGTCAACCTCGTGGCGATCCTCTCGGTCTCGATCGGCCTGATCAACCTGTTCCCGGTCCCGATGCTCGACGGCGGCCACCTGCTCTTCTACGCCATCGAGGCGGTGCGCGGGCGTCCCCTGAGCGAGCGGGCGCAGGAGATCGGCTTCCGCATCGGCTTCGCCCTGGTGATCATGCTGATGCTGTTCGCGACCTGGAACGACATCCTGCATCTGGGATCGACCTTCACCCGCGGCACCTGAGTCGCGCTCGCAACACCCTCCGGACATTCCCGAAAGGCCCGCCGTTCCCCACGGCGGGCCTTTGCGTTCGAAATGATCCGTTCACCTTAAGCGCTTGTTGTCCATGGCCGGCGCGTGACACGAAGGCCACGGCCGAGCAAAATGCAGGTGCGCTGAGGTCCTGGGCGATTTGCAACGTCCCCGAACTTGAGTAGAAGCGACACGGGACCAGAAGGGTCGGACGGGACATCCGCCGGCTCCCGGCTGTCAGCCGAGCCATAAAGAAGAGACGGGCCACTTCATGATGTCGACGACGATGAAGCGTGGGCGGGGTACGGCGAAAACCGCCGCTGTTGCCGCTCTTGCGATGGTTGCAGCGATCTCGGCCGAGAGCGCGCTCGCGCAGCAGGTGGTGATCGAGGGCAATCGCCGCGTCGATTCCGAGACCATCCGCTCCTATGTGGCCGGCGCCTCGACCGAGGAAGCCCGCCGCAACCTGCTCGCGACCGGGATGTTCTCGGACGTGCGCGTGTCGCGGCGCGGCGGCGCGACCGTGGTGAGCGTGCGCGAGAACAACCTGATCAACCGCGTCGTGTTCGAGGGCAACCGCCGCGTTCCGCGCGAGGCCCTCGAGCCCGAGGTCACGGCCCGCGCCCGCGGCCCGTTCAGCGAGGCGATGCTGGCCGCGGACGCCGAGCGCATCCGCGAGATCTACCGCCGGTCGGGCCGCGCGGCCGCCAACGTCACCCCCCGGGTCGTCGACCTGCCGAACGGGCGCGTCGACATCGTCTACACGATCGACGAGGGCTCCAAGACCCCGATCCTGTCCATCAACTTCGTGGGCAACCAGGCCTACTCGGCGTCGCGCCTGCGCGGCGTGATGACCTCGTCCGAGACGAACTTCCTCAGCTTCCTCAAGACCAACGACGTCTACGATCCCGATCGCCTGTCCTCGGACCTCGAGCTCGTCCGGCGCTACTACCTCAAGAACGGCTTCGCCGATTTCCGCGTCGTGGGCTCGGACGTGCAGTTCGACGCGGGCCGGGGCGGCTACGTCGTCACGATCACGGTGGACGAGGGCGGGCAGTACCGCGTCGGCAACGTGGCGGTCGATTCCCGCGTCGGCGTCGATCCCGCGCTGCTGCGGGCGCGCGTCACCACCAATGCCGGCGACGTCTACAACGCCGAGGCGGTGGAGCGCTCGCTCACCAACGTGACCACCGAGGTGGCGCGGCGCGGCTACGCCTTCGCGCAGGTGCGCCCGGTGGGCCAGCGCGACCCGGCGACGCGCACGATCAGCATCGCCTACGTCGTCGAGGAGGGGCCGCGCGTCTATATCGAGCGCATCAACGTGCGCGGCAACACCCGCACCCGCGACTACGTCGTCCGCCGCGAGCTCGATCTCGGCGAGGGCGACGCCTACAACAAGGTGCTGGTCGACCGCGCCGAGCGCCGCCTCAACAACACGGGCTTCTTCAAGCGCGTCCGCGTGACGAACGAGCCTGGCTCCGCCCCCGACCGCGTGGTGGTCAACATCGACGTCGAGGACCAGCCCACGGGCGCGTTCTCGATCGCGGGCGGCTATTCCACGGCGGACGGCTTCATCGGCGAGATTTCGGTCACGGAGTCGAACTTCCTCGGACGCGGCCAGTTCGTGAAGGTGGCGGCCCAGACGGGCCAGCGCACCCGCGGCATCGACTTCTCGTTCACCGAGCCCTACTTCCTGGGCTACCGTCTCGCGGCGGGCTTCGACCTCTTCTCGAAGTACTCCGACCAGACCCAGTACGCCCGCTACGAGAACCGCACCACGGGCGGCGCGATCCGCCTGGCGCTTCCGATCACGGAGGAGTTCTCGATCGGCGTGCGCTACTCCCTGTTCCAGCAGGAAGTGAAGATCCCCAACAGCGTGAGCCGGCCCTACAACGACTGCACGGTGCCGCTCGCCAACACGTCGCTGATCCCCGGGACCAGCCTTCCGAGCCGCGTGACCCAGCCGGCGCTGCCGGGGCAGGTGACGACCTCGGGCTGCGAGGCGAACGGCGAGGCGTCGATCGCGATCAAGGAGGCCCAGGGCCGCACGATCACCTCCCTGGCCGGCTTGAACTTCGTCTACAACACGCTGGACAACTTCCGGAACCCGACGAGCGGCTTGTTCGCCGAACTCAAGCCGGAGGTGGCGGGCCTCGGCGGCGACTCGCGCTACCTGCGCGTGAGCGGCGAGGCGCGCTACTATTACGAGCTCTTCGAGGAGATCGTCGGCATGGCCCGCGTGCAGGGCGGCCACATCGCGGCCCTCGGCGGCGACAACCTGCGCGTGATCGACCACTACTTCATGGGCCCGAACCTGGTGCGCGGCTTCGCGCCGTCGGGCATCGGCCCGCGCGACGTGGGTACGCTCGACGCCCGCTCCAACGCCATCGGCGGCACGACCTATTTCGGCGGCACTCTCGAGGTGCAGTTCCCGATCTTCGGCCTGCCCCGCGATCTCGGCCTGAAGGGCGCGGTTTTCGCCGATGCCGGCACCCTGTTCGGCTACAAGGGCGCCCGCGAGTTCGACGTGAACCGCAACAACGTGATCGACGGCGTCGCGGGCGGCGTCTGCGTCGGCACGACGCTGGTGCAGCAGGAGTGCCTGAACGTCCGCGACAACAAGACGATCCGCTCGTCCGTCGGCGCAAGCCTCCTGTGGTCCTCGCCGCTCGGCCCGATCCGGTTCGACTACGCGATCGCGCTCACCAAGGACGAGGGCGAGGTGCTCGCCAACGGCACGCGTGTGGGCGGCGACCGCACCCAGGCGTTCCGCTTCTCCGGCGGCACGCGCTTCTGATCCCGACGACGTCCCGGCACGGGCGCCGCTTGACCGCGGCGCCCGTCGCATTTTATGCCGGCCCATGGTCGATCCCGATTTCTTTCCCCGCACCGGTGCCCTGTCGCTTCGCGACCTTGCCGCGCTCACCGGCACCACGCTTCCTGAGGGCGCCGATCCGGACCGTCTCGTCGAGGGGGTCGGCCCTCTCGAAACCGCCGGGCGCGACGACGTCGCCTACATGGACAACCCGAAATATGCCGAGGCCCTGACCGCGACGGGGGCCGGCGCCTGCCTCGTGTCCAAGCGTTTCGCGGCCCGCGTGCCCGCCGGCACCGTTGCCCTGGTGACCCACGAGCCCTACAAGGCCTTCGCCCGGGTCCTCGCCCATCTCTATCCGAGCGCCACCCGCCCGCAATCGGCCTTCGGCGCCACGGGCGTGTCGCCCGGCTCCTTCGTCCATCCGACCGCTCGCCTGGAGCCCGGCGTCACGGTCGATCCCGGCGCCGTGATCGGGCCCCACGCCGAGATCGGCACCGGGACGGTGATCGGCGCCGGGGCGGTGATCGGCCCGCATGTCCGCGTCGGACGCGGGTGCTCGATCAGCCCCAACGTCACGGTGCTGCACGCCTATCTCGGCAACCGGGTCATCCTGCATCCGGGCGTGCGCATCGGCCAGGACGGGTTCGGCTTCGCCATGGGGATGGGCGGTCACGCCAAGGTCCCGCAGGTCGGGCGGGTCGTCGTCCAGGACGACGTGGAGATCGGGGCCAACACCACGGTGGACCGCGGCGCCAACCGCGACACGGTGATCGGCGAGGGCACCAAGATCGACAACCTCGTCCAGATCGCCCACAACGTGGTGATCGGCCGCCATTGCATCGTGGTCTCGCAGGTCGGGATCTCGGGCTCCTCCACGCTGGAGGACTACGTGGCGCTGGGCGGCCAGGTCGGCGTCATCGGCCACGTGCGGATCGGTGCCGGCGCCCAGATCGCCGCCACCAGCAACGTGAACGGCGACGTGCCCGCCGGCGCGCGCTGGGGCGGCACGCCCGCCAAGCCCCTGCGCGAATGGTTCCGCGAGGTGACCGCCGTCAAAATGCTTGCATCGCGCCGCGATCTCCTCAAAGACGGCGGCACGCCGCCCGAGGACTGACGGGCGAGGCCCGCCGCCCTGTATGGAGTGCGCCATGAGCGAGATGCCGACCCGGCTCGAGACGGCCGACATCCTGCGCATCCTCGAGCTCCTGCCGCACCGCTACCCCTTCCTGCTCATCGACCGCATCATCGACATCGACGGCGACCGCTCCTGCATCGGCATAAAGAACGTGACCATCAACGAGCCGCAATTCACCGGCCATTTTCCGACC
>DASPJU010000161.1:0-3286 GCA_035628475.1 Salinarimonas sp.
GGGCAAGAAGGTCGTGAACGGCGAGGACGTGCGGCGCGGGCTCGAGACCCTCGACATCACGGCCGAGCGCTGGAAGGAGCTCGGGCTGGAGGGCTTCACGTCCCCGATCAAGCTCTCCTGCGCGGACCACAACGGCGCCAAGAACCTGTTCCTGCTCGAGTGGGACGGCACCAAGTTCGTGAAGGCGACGGACGCGATGCCGCCCCTGCGCAAGCAGGTGCAGCCGCTCATCGACTCCGCGGCGAAGGAGTACTCGACCGCGAACACGGGCTGGCCGTCCCGCTCCGAGACCTGCGACCGCGCGTCGTAAGCGCGCTCACCTCTCCCCGCCGTGCGGGGAGAGGGCCCTGGGGCCCCTCGCCGGGCCCCAGGGCGAGGGCGGAAGCCCGAAGGTGAGGGGGCTTCCCAGGATGGAGCTCCATCCTGGGAAGCCCCCTCGCCCCCGCTCACCTCGTTCGCTCGCTCCGACCGCCGGTCCGCGGCCGGAGCCCTCTCCCCGCGCGGCGGGGAGAGGTGACGGGAGCCCCCCATGACCACCACCCTCGCCGAGCCCAAGACCCCCTCCCCCGCCGAGGCGGCGGCCGCCCCGATCCTCTCGGTCAACAACATCGAGGTGATCTACGACCATGTCGTCCTGGTGCTGAAGGGCGTCTCGCTCACGGTGCCCAAGGGCGGCATCGTGGCGATCCTGGGCGCCAACGGCGCGGGCAAGACCACGACGCTGAAAGCGATCTCCAACCTGCTGCGCGCCGAGCGCGGCGAGGTCACCAAGGGCTCGATCGAGTTCGAGGGCGAGCGGGTCGACCGCAAGACGCCCAACGACCTCGTGCGGCGCGGCTGCATCCAGGTCATGGAGGGGCGCCATTGCTTCGGCCACCTCACCATCCACGAGAACCTGCTCACGGGCGCCTTCACGCGCCGCGACGGCAACGCCGCCATCAGGCGCGACCTCGAGATGGTCTACGACTACTTCCCGCGCCTGCGCCAGCGGCAGGGCGCGATGGCCGGCTACACGTCCGGCGGCGAGCAGCAGATGTGCGCCATCGGCCGGGCGCTGATGTCGCGGCCCAAGATGATCCTGCTCGACGAGCCCTCCATGGGCCTGGCGCCGCAGATCGTCGAGGAGATCTTCGAGATCGTGAAGGACCTCAACACCAAGGAGGGCGTGTCCTTCCTGGTCGCCGAGCAGAACACCAACATGGCGCTCAAATACGCCACCTACGCCTATATCCTCGAGACGGGCCGCGTCGTCATGGACGGCACGGCGCAGATGATGCGCGACAACGAGGACGTGAAGGAGTTCTACCTCGGCGTCGCCGAGGGCGCCAAGAAGAGCTTCCGCGAGGTGAAGTCCTACAAGCGGCGCAAGCGCTGGCTGGCCTGAGGCGGCTGGCGGCCGGGGCGGCGCCGTGGCATAGCTGGGCCGCACGGACGCCAAGCCAGGGTGCGCCATGAGCCTCGATCTGTGGCTGCTCTATCTCGTGGCCGCCATCGGCCTGTCGCTGACGCCGGGGCCCAACGGGCTTCTGTCCCTCACCCATGGCGCGTGCTTCGGCTTCCGGCCCACCATCTGCACGGTGCTCGGCGGGGCGCTCGGCTTCCTCGTCCTCATCGCCGCGTCGCTCGCCGGGATGGGGGCGCTGCTGGCGACGTCCGAGCGGGCCTTCACGCTCGCCAAGTGGATCGGCGCGGCCTATCTCATCTATCTCGGGGTGCGCCTGTGGCGCTCGCCCGCGCCGTTGATCGCCGCGCCCTCGGGCGCGACTGCCCCGGCGCGGCGCCTGCACATGTTCAACCAGGGCTTCCTGGTGGCGGCGTCGAACCCCAAGGGACTCATCTTCTTCGCGGCCTTCCTGCCGCAGTTCATCGTGCCCGACCTGTCCTTCGCGGCGCAGCTCCTCGTGTTCGGCGGCACCTTCGTGGCGGTCGAGATCGTCTACGAGCTGGTGCTCGCCGGCCTGGCACAGCGCATCGCGCCCTGGCTCGGGCGGCACGGGCGCTGGTTCAACCGCGCCGCCGGCGGCACGTTCGTGGGCATCGGCGCGGCGCTGAGCACCGCGAGCCGGTGATCCGTCAGGCGGCCCGGCGCGCCGCGGACCCGGCCGCCGGGGCATGGGCGAGGAACAGATAGAAGCCGTTGAGCTGCGCCCCGATCCGGGCGTCCTCCGCCCGGAAGCCCGCGGGCCCGGCGCCGCCCGAGCGGACCGTGCCGGCGAAGGCCCAGCTCGCGCCGTCGATGAAGTCGGGCACCGGGTGGCTCTGGGCCACGGCGCAGAGCAGGTCCGGCGCGCAATGCCGGCGGAAGAGATTGTAGGTCTCCCGGCCCGAAGGCAGGCTCATCAGGCGCGCATAGGCCATGGGCTCCTCCCGATCCGGACGGCGAATCACGGCCGTCTCTTTGCGCCAGTGGACGCAAACTCGGGCGACCCGTCACCTACATGGATCAAGCCCGCGCCCGCGGCGAGGCCCGCCATCCGGGTCGGTCCCGGCCGGTGGGGGCTCGATCACGCGAAGCCCCGGCGGCGTCCGGCCGGGGACGACGGCGTGGCGCCCTAGACCAGCCCCGGATCGATGCCGGCGCGGCGCTCGAGCCAGGCCGGCACGGGCAGCCCCTTGCCGCGCAGGAACGCCGGGTCGAACAGCTTCGACCCATAGCGGGTGCCGGAATCGCACAGGATCGTCACCACCGTGCGCCCCGGCCCGAGATGGCGCGCGAGCCGGATCGCGCCCGCCACGTTCACCCCCGACGAGCCCCCCAGGCACAGCCCCTCGTGCTCCAGGAGATCGAACACGACGGGGACCGCCTCCTCGTCGGGGATCTGGAACGGCACGTCGGGAGCGAAGCCCTCGAGATTGGCGGTGATGCGCCCCTGCCCGATCCCCTCCGTGATGGAGGAGCCCTGCGATTTCAGCTCGCCGTGGGCGTAATGGCTGAAGAGCGCCGCGCCCATGGGGTCGGCGAGGCCGATGGCGATATCGGGCTTCACGGAGCGCAGATAGGCCGCGGTGCCCGCGAGCGTGCCCCCCGTCCCCACCGCGCAGACGAAGCCGTCGACGGCGCCGCCGGTCTGCTCCCAGATCTCCGGGCCCGTGCCCTCGACATGGGCCTGGCGGTTGGCGACGTTGTCGAACTGGTTGGCCCAGATCGCGCCGGCCGGCTCCTCGCGGGAGAGGCGCTCGGCGAGCCGTCCGGAGACCTTCACGTAGTTGTTCGGGTTCGCGTAGGGCACGGCCGGCACCTCGACGAGCTCGGCGCCCGCGAGCCGCAGCATGTCCTTCTTCTCCT
>DASPJU010000162.1:0-6008 GCA_035628475.1 Salinarimonas sp.
TCGACGCCCGGCGCCGAGAAGCCCGTGCAGGACGCGACCACCAGATGGCTGATCTCGTCCTTGAGCGGTCCGAGATCGAGCGCCGCCACGGCCCGCTCCGCCAGCACCACGCCGTGCTCCGCGAAGCGCCGCATCCGCGCGCCGGTGCCCGGAAAGGCGCCGAGCCGGAAGAAGCCCTCCGTGTCGCCCGCCTCGCCCATGGCCTCGGCGGGTTCGAAGAACGAGTAGCGATGGGCGATGTCGGCCCGCTGCGCCATGCGCCGGAACAGGACCTGCGAGCGCCGGTCGGGCAGGAAGGGCTCGACGAAGCGCAGGAACGCCTCGTGGACGTCGTGGTCCGGGACGGCGGTCCCGATGCGGTTGATGTGCGCGACGGTCATGCGGTCTCCGAGCCGGGGGCTCGAAGACAACGGCGACGGTGCGATACGGTTTGCCCCTGCGGGCCGATGGCGCACCCTGGCGAGCGACCCGCCACGCGGCACGGGCGGGAGATGGCTCGGGACGGAGCTCGTCAGTCCTGGCCCCGTCACGACGCCGTGCTCGCCTCGGCGCCCGGCGGGCTCGCGGTCCAGTCGTCCGGCGGAACGCTCGTCCGGACCCGGCGTTCTAGCCGGACTTCCCTCGCCGGCCCGGAGCGCGATCGATGGCGGAGCAGGACGGCGGCGTGCGGTTGCAGGTCGCGAATGCGCGGCCCGAGGACGCGGGGCGCGGCATCGCCCGCATGGGCCAGGCCGTGATGGGCCAGCTCGGCCTCCGCGAGGGCGAGGTGGTCGAGATCGTCGGCCGGCGCCATACCACGGCCATCGCGGTGCGCCCGTACGGCGAGGACGAGGGCCTCCAGATCGTGCGCCTCGACGGCCTCCAGCGCGCGAACGCGGGGGTCGGCTCGGGCGACCACGTGGAGATCAAGCGCGGCGAGGCCCGTCCCGCGACCCGCGTGGTCTTCGCCCCGGCGCAGAAGAACGTGCGTCTCCAGGGTCCCGGCGAGGCGCTTCGCCGCACCTTCTACCGGCGGCCGCTCGTGGCCGGCGACGTCGTCTCGACCTCGGTCCATCAGCGCGCGGCTCACGACCGGCGCATGCCCGAAGAGCTGCGCGGCCTGCTCGACATGCCGGCCTACGGTCTCCAAGAAATCCGCCTGGTCGTGGTGCAGACGGTGCCCAAGGGCATCGTCCAGGTCACGGCCGAGACGGAGGTGGAGCTTCGCCCGCAATACGAGGAGCCCAAGGAGACGCGGCGCGCCGACGTCACCTACGACGACATCGGGGGCCTGGGCGACACCGTCGACCAGGTGCGCGAGATGGTGGAGCTGCCGCTGCGCCACCCCGAGCTGTTCCAGCGCCTGGGCATCGATCCCCCTAAGGGCGTGCTCCTCTACGGCCCGCCCGGCACCGGCAAGACCCTGCTGGCGCGCGCGGTCGCCAACGAATGCGAGGCGCAGTTCTTCCACATCGCCGGCCCCGAGATCATGGGCAAGCACTACGGCGAATCGGAGCAGCGCCTGCGCGACGTGTTCAGCGAGGCGCAGCGCAACGCGCCCTCGATCATCTTCATCGACGAGATCGATTCCATTGCGCCGAAGCGCGAGAACGTCCAGGGCGAGGTGGAGCGGCGGATCGTGGCCCAGCTCCTCACCCTCATGGACGGCCTCGAGCCGCGCCAGAACGTCGTGGTGATGGGCGCCACCAATCGCCGGGAGGCGATCGACGAGGCCCTGCGCCGCCCCGGCCGCTTCGACCGCGAGATCATCATCGGCGTGCCCGACCAGGACGGACGGCGCGAGGTGCTGGCGATCCACACCCGCGGCATGCCGCTCACGGAGGACGTCGATCTCGACGAGGTCGCCCGCGTCACCTACGGCTTCGTCGGCGCCGACCTCTCCGCGCTCGCCCGCGAGGCCGCCATGGAGCGCCTGCGCAAGATCCTGCCCGACATCAACCTGAAGGACGGGATCCCCGCGGAGGTGCTGGAGACCCTGCGCGTCTCGCGCGACGATTTCCTCGGCGCGCTCAAGCGCGTCCAGCCCTCGGCCCTGCGCGAGATCATGATCCAGGTCCCGAACGTGACCTGGGACGACATCGGCGGGTTGGCCGAGGTGCGCACGCGCCTGCGCGAGGGCATCGAGCTGCCGCTGAAGAGCCCCGAGGCCTTCCGCCGGATGGGCATCCGCCCGGCCAAGGGCTTCCTCCTGTTCGGGCCGCCGGGGACCGGCAAGACCCTGCTGGCCAAGGCCGTGGCCCGGGAGGCGGAGGCGAACTTCGTCGCCACGAAGTCCTCCGACCTCCTGTCCAAGTGGTACGGCGAATCCGAGCAGCAGGTCTCGCGCCTGTTCCAGCGGGCCCGGCAGGTGGCCCCCACCGTGATCTTCATCGACGAGATCGACAGCCTGGCTCCCGTCCGCGGCGGCGGCCTCGGCGAGCCCGCCGTCACGGAGCGGGTCGTCAACACGATCCTGGCCGAGATGGACGGGCTGGAGGAGCTCCAGGGCGTGGTCGTCATGGCGGCGACGAACCGGCCGACGCTGCTCGACCCGGCGCTCCTGCGGCCGGGGCGCTTCGACGAGATCGTCTACGTGCCGGTGCCGGACCGGGAGGGCCGTCGGCACATCCTGGGGATCCATACGGGCGCGATGCCGCTCGCGTCCGACGTCGATCTCGACGAGCTCGCCGAGCGCACGGCCCGCTTCACGGGCGCGGATCTCGAGGACCTCACCCGCCGCGCCGGCCTGCTGGCCCTGCGGGAGTCGCTCGCGAACGAGCACGTCACCCGGGCGCATTTCGAGGGGGCGCTCAAGGAGACCCGCGCCTCCGTGACCCCCGAGATGGAGCGCGACTACGAGGAGATGGTGCGTACCCTCAAGCAGGAAGGGCCGACCCGCCCGCGCGTGGGCTTCATCGGCGGAAGCTGACAGGAGCGCTGTCCGACCCTGTCATCCCCGGCCGGAGCTGCCGCAGGCAGCGCAGGGGAAGGGTACCCAGCGAGAGGATGTCGTCGCGAAGCGAGGCCTCATGCCCGTCCAGGGCCCTTCGCGGGCCAGGAGGCGCGCCTGCGGCGCAGGTCCGCCGCGCTGGATCCCCTTCCCTTCCAGCAGCCTTCGGTTGTTGCCAGCCGGGAATGACAGGGTGCGGCGACGCGCATGAGGTCCTACGAACAGGATTGACATCCTAAGACAATTCGCCTATGGTGTGCCCTTCCCCAACCTGCGCGAGGCGCCCGCGTCGGCGGGGCTGCGTGCCGGCGCGCCGCGCCGGACGGGGCCGTGACCCGCAAGGACGGCTCCGGCGGAGGCCGCGGGCTCGCTGCCCACCTTCCCTTCCACCAACCGCGAGCCCGCGGCCGTCCCACGTACCCTGCTCCCCGCCGCGACCCAGGGGTCGTCGCGAGGGGCCGTCCCCGGGGCGCGTTCGCGCGCGCCAGGTCACGGCACCAGCCAGAACGCCTCGTCGGGATCGAACCGGAACAGCGCGCGGCGGTGGCCCGCGAAGGCGAGCGAGAGCGTCTCGATCGAGCCGATGCGCACCGTGACCGCGACGAAGTTGGCGCGGCCCGCCTCCACCTCCCCCTCCTCCGGCAGGCGGTAGGCATCCCCCGCCGCGATCACGGCGCCCGGCGCGGGCTGCGTCGCGTAGCAGACGCGGCTGATGCGCCGCGAGCCCGCCCAGGCCTCGTCCGCCACTGCGCCGTCGCGGTGCAGGGTCGCGCGACCCTCGACGCGGACCTGGAGCTTCTCGCCGGCGTCGTAGACGTGGAGCGCCACGCGGGGATCGGCCGCCATCTCGGCGACCTTGTCCCCGCGGGCATCGGCATGGAAGCGCAGGGTGCGAGCGTCCATGTCCAGCGCGCGCAGCACCACGGTGCGCAGGCGCGGGCGCCCGTCGAGGCCGATCGTGGCGAGCGTCGGCGCGTGGGCGGCGCCCCGCCGGTCGCGGGCGCCCGCCGACAGGAGGCCCGCGGCGCGATCGAGCGCGCCCGCGAGCGTGTCGGGCGCCGGCACCTCAGGCATCGCGCGCCCGCCGCTCCCGGGCGATGAGCACGAGGTTGCGCACATAGATCAGCGTGCCCAGGCCCTGGCCCAGGATGAAGACGGGATCGGCGCGGTAGAGCGCGTAGGCGAACAGGATCAGGCTGCCGCCGATGGACAGGAACCAGAACGAGACCGGGATCACGCTGCGCCCCGCCCGCTCGCTCGCGATCCATTGCACCACGAAGCGCGCCGTGAAGAGGAGCTGGCCCAGCAGCCCGACGATCACCACGATGTCGAGGTTGAGCACGAAGACGCGGTGCAGGTAGTCGCCCAGCTGGTGGTAGAGGTCGGCGATCATCGGCTCTCCTGGATCCGCGGCACCCGTCGGCGCCGGCGTATCAGCCACCAGACTCCGGCCAAATCGAGGATGCCGACCCACAGGCGGTCGAACATGCCGTAATTCGACACCCCCGCCCGCCGCGGCCGGTCCACCACGTCGACATGCACGACCCGATAGCCCTCGCGGGCCACGAGGGCCGGCATGAAGCGGTGCAGGGCGTCGAAATAGGGCAGGCTCAGATAGACCTCGCGGCGGAACGCCTTGAGCCCGCAGCCCGTGTCCCGCGTGCCGTCGCGCAGCACCCGCGAGCGCACGCCGTTGGCGACGCGCGACTGGAGCTTCTTGAAGCCCGTGTCCCTGCGCCCGACCCGCTGGCCCGCGGCGAGACCCGCATCCCCGCCCGCCGCCTCCAGGGCCGCCACGAGGGCCGGGATGAAGGCTGGATCGTTCTGGCCGTCCCCGTCGAGCGTCGCGACGATCGGGGCGGTCGCGGCCCGCACGCCGGTGCGCACGGCCGCGCTCTGGCCGCAGCTCTCGGCGTGGCGCACCACCCGCAGCCAGGGCCGCTCGGCGGCGATCCGCAGCACCTCCTCGCGGGTGCCGTCGGTGGAGCCGTCGTCCACCACGATCACCTCGAAGGGCGCGAGCGGCGCGCAGGCGGCCTCGATCTCGGCCACGAGCGGCGCGACGTTTCTGGCCTCGTTGCGCGCCGGCACGACGACCGCGAGGCGGGGCGGGGCGCCGGGCGTCACGGCCTCACCCGGTACGCGCCGATGTCGAGGCGGCGCCCGCCATTGATGTTGAAGCCGCGCACGCGCTGCGCAGGCACGGGCGCCAGGCCCAGACCCACGGCGGCCGCGAGGAAGGCGGGCTCGAAGCGGCTCTCCACGAACAGGAGCCGGCAGCCCCCGGCGGCGAGGAAGCGCGCCGCCTCCTCGCCCGTGTCGATCATGTCGAGATCGGTCCGTGTGAGGAAGACGAGGCTCGGCTCCCGATAGCCGATCGTGCCCAGCGCCGGGGACGGGCAGTCGATCTCGCGCGCGATGGCGGCGAGCCGCCCCGAGACCTTGAGCGACGGCATCGCGGCCTGGGCGAGGCCCAGCACGCCCATCGAGAAGAGCGGCGCCGCGAGCGCCGCGGCCACGGCCGCCGACCAGACCGCGCCGCGCGAGAACAGGGCGAAGGCGAGCATGGCGACGATCGCGGAGGCCGCGATCACGGCGAGCCCCGCCACCGGCACCGTTCGATCGAGGCTCCAGGCGGCGCCCGCCAGGACGAGGCCGGCCGCCACGGGAATCGCGGGGATCAGGAGCGCGGCCAGGCGCGCGAGCGGCCGGTGCGGCCCGACGAAGCCCCGGGCGACGGCGAGGGCGGTCAGGATCGCGACGGCGGGATAGAGCGGCATCACGTAGTGCGGCAGCTTGGTCGGCACGGCCTCGAAGACGAGCCAGGAGGGGATCACCCAGGCCGCGAGGAACGCCACCGCATCCTCGCGCCGATGGATCCAGGCGAACGGCGCGGCGATGCCGGCGAGCGCCGCGGCGGGCCAGAACGTGCCGAAGAAGACCAGGAGATAGGTGCCCGGCGGCGCCCAGTGCTGCACCTGCGCGGTCCCGACCTTGCCGACCAGGTCCTGGCCGACGGAGGCCTGCAGGAACGCGCCCCCGCTCTTCATGAGGATCGCCGCGAACCAGGGCGAGACGA
>DASPJU010000163.1:0-2404 GCA_035628475.1 Salinarimonas sp.
GCGCACCGGCTCGCTGACGAGGCGCAGCGCGCGGTGCACGGAGTCGTTCACGTTCACGGGCCGCTTCGTGAGGCTGACCCGCCCGGCCTCGATCCGCGACATGTCGAGGATGTCGTTGATCACCGACAGGAGGTACTCGCCGCTCGAGCGGATGTCGCGGCAGTATTCCTCGTACTTGTTCGAGCCGAGCGCGCCGAAGATCCCGCTCTCCATGACTTCCGCGAAGCCGATGATCGCGTTGAGAGGCGTGCGCAGCTCGTGGCTCATGTTGGCGAGGAACTCGGACTTGGCGCGGCTGGCGGATTCCGCGTGCGCCTTCTGCTCGAGGTAGCGCTCGGCGAGATCCGCGAGCTGCTGGGCCTGCTGCTCCAGCTTCTGGCGCGAGATGCGCAGGTCGAGGACGGTGGCCTTGAGCTGGCGCTCGGATTCGAGGAGGCGCTCCTCATGCAGCTTGAGCGCCGTGATGTCGGTGCCCACCGAGACGTAGCCGCCGTCCTTGGTGCGGCGCTCGTTGATCTGCAGCCATCGCCCGTCGGCGAGCTGGGCCTCGAAGGTGCGGGCGCCCGTGTCGGGGCGCTCCTCGCGCAGCCATTGGTGCTGCACGGCGGGCTGCTTGCCGATCCGCATCACCTCCGCATAGGAGCGGCCGGGCACGACGGTCTCGGTCGTGAGATCGTGCAGCTTGCGGAACTTCGAGTTGCACAGGACGAGCCGGTTGTCGGCGTCCCACAGCACGAAGGCCTCGGAGATCGCGTCGATGGCGTCGCGCAGGCGCATGTCGGCCTGGGCGGTGCGCTCGGCGAGGCCGCGCTGCTCGGTCACGTCGATCGCGATGCCCACGAGATGGCGGCCCTCCTCCGGGTCGTCCACGATCTCGGCCCGCGCCCGCAGCCAGACCCAGCCGCCATCGGCCGCGCGGATGCGGAACTCGTGGTCGACCACGGAGGAGCTCGAGGAGGCGAGCAAGTCGGCCAGCGCATAGAAGTCGGTGTCGGCGGGGTGGATCATGGCGTTGACCTCCCCGAAGGACAGGAACTCGTCGGCCCGCTGGTAGCCCAGCAGCTCGTACATCGAGTCCGACCAGTAGATCCGCCCCCGGGCCACGTCCCAGTCCCACAGGCCGCAGCGCCCGCGCGAGAGGGCGCCGTCGATGCGCCGGCGGACCTTCTCGCAGATGTGGTCGGCCGCCCGCGCCCGGCTCGCCTGGAGCCAATAGGCGCCTCCCAGCCCGAGCAGCACGACCGCGGTGCCGCCGAGCAGCATGACCTGCGCGGTCGAGCGGGCGTTCCAGGTGGACAGCACCCGGGCGAGGGGCTGGACGACCGCCACGTGGCCGTTGGTGGCCAGGCGCCGGACCGTGGCGATGGCCTGCTCGCCGTTGGGCAGGCGGACCGTGAGGACGCCGGCCCGGTCCGCGAGGATCGTCAGGGGCTGCGAGTCGCCGAGAAGCTCCTCCAGGCTCGCCGGGCGGCGGCCGAGATCGGGATGGACGCCCACGATCCGCCCGTCGGCGCCCGAGACCAGGATGGTGCGGCCGCGTCCCAGGGCCGCCTGCGGCAGGCCCCGCGCCAGGGTCTCGAGCTGGGCGGTCGAGCCGCCCGAGAGCCCCATGCGCTGGAGCTCGCCCGCCACGAGGGTGGCCACGATGTCGATGTCGCTGATGGCGTCCTGGACCGCCTCGTCGCGGCCGTCGCGGGCCTGGATCCAGGCGCTCGCCGCGAGGGTGAGAAGGAACAGGGCGAGCAGGGGCGGCACCGCGAGCCGGAGCCAGGGCTCGATCCGCTCCAGCCGGCCATAGGCCGGGTGGGGGAGCTTGCGGGCAATGCCCAGAATCGTTCCCGCCCGCGCGTGAGCGCACGCGGCGTCCGCACCCGCCATGCGATGCCCCCTCGGAATCCTTGTCCGCCCCGACCGGGAGACGTGCCGCATCTCTCCGAATCGCGTTCAATAGAGTCCGCGTGGGGTGATTTGTCCAGCTTGGCCGCGGGTAAAAATTTCCGTCTCGTTAAGGCCTGTGGCGCGCGATCCGCATGACGTTGCGGACGCCGCAACGTCATGCGCGGCAAGGCTTTGCTGCCCCCGAGAGGGGGTCACGCCAGGGAGCGCTGGACGATGTCGGCGACGTCGGGCGAGCGCGCCGCGCCGGCGATGCGGCGCAGCGCCGCTTCCGCGTGGGCGCGCCGGTCCGCGGTCATGGTCCGCCAGGTCCCGAACGCCGTGAGAAGGCGCGCCGCCACCTGCGGATTGGTCGTGTCGAGCGCCACGACCATGTCGGCGACATAGGCATAGCCGAGGCCGTCCGCGCGATGAAACTGGGTGGGGTTGTTGAGGGCGAAGCTGCCCACGACGGCGCGCACCCGGTTCGGGTTGGTGATCGCGAAGGCGGGATGCTCCTGCAGGCGGC
>DASPJU010000164.1:0-4468 GCA_035628475.1 Salinarimonas sp.
TTGGTCAGCGTGTCCGTTCCGGCGTTGCCGGCCGGCCCGGCGCCTGTGGTCTTCTGGACGACGGCTTGGCCCCTGATCGAGGCGCCCTCGCCGGCATTGGTGATGTCGAGGCGCCGGACCGCGATGCTGGTGCCGTCCGGGTCGGCGGCGCCGCGGTAGGTGATGGTGTCGCGATCGCCGCCGGCATCGATCTCGTCCTTGCCGAGGCTGCCCCGCCCCGAGCGGCCGGTCGCGTTCGCCTTCGCCTTGCACGACGGCGCCTTAGGCGACCTGCGCGAGACCATCCCGCGCCGGGGCGCGGTGTCGGGCACGGCAGAGCCCACCCTGGACCATCTGCCCCGCCCGATCCGCTCCCGCGATCTCGCCGACCCGACGACGGCGGACGGGATCGATCCTCCTGGGGCACGGACGACATCCTCCGGGACGGTCCGAGCGAAGTCTCCATCCCCTGCTCCCCGTCCGGCGCGGCTCCCGCGCGCCGGATGGGCGGAGCGGGCGTCAGAGGATGCGGAAGTCGTCCGCGTGCAGGCCCGCGAGAGCGACGTTCTGGAGGGTGATCCGGTTCGCCGCGTCGATCTCGATCACCACGTCCGCGCCTGCCTGGCGCGCCGCGGCCATCACCTCGGCGAAGCCCGCGAAGGCTCCGCCCCGGACCTCGATCACGTCGT
This sequence comes from Salinarimonas sp., assembly GCA_035628475.1. Classification (GTDB taxonomy): domain Bacteria; phylum Pseudomonadota; class Alphaproteobacteria; order Rhizobiales; family Beijerinckiaceae; genus Salinarimonas_A. The sequence goes on from DASPJU010000164.1 coordinate 669, forward strand.
CCGAGCCCGCGCCGGCGACGAAGTCGGTGATCGTGTCGGCCCCGAAGGCCCGGCCGGCGAAGACGAAGGTGTCGGAGCCGGGCCCGCCGGACAGCACGTCGTCGCCCCCGCGCCCCTCGAGCACGTCGCTGCCCTCGTGGCCCCGCAGCGCATTGGCGCTCCCGTCCCCGCGCAGCACGTCGTCGAAGCGCGAGCCGGCGACGTTCTCGATCCCGGCGAGGGTGTCGGGGGCCCACCCGGAGGCGAAGGGGGTCGCGCTGGCCCCGACCTGGCCGGGGACGCGGATCGTCGTCGCGCCGGGCTGGCCGGTCACGGCCGCGTGGGTGTCGGAGCCTGGCGCCGACGAGAACACCACCACGTCGATGTCGGCGAGGCGGACGCCCCAGCCACCGTCCGTGCGGTTGAAGAGCCGTATCTCCTCGATGGCCCGCACGCTCCCGAGGTCCACCTGCCACCAATTATAGGCCGAAGCGGTGCCCGAATGGGTGACCGAGTTGTTGCTGTAGTTGCCGTCCCGGTTGCCGTCGATGGCGCGCGCCGCGTCGCCGCCCCAGCCCGTCGAGGTCTGCGAGGCGGTGCCCGCGCGGGCGACGTTGACGCCGCTGGACATGACCTCCACCTCGGCGAGGCTCAGCCAATCCGGCCGGGTTTGATAGACCCGGACGTAGCGGCCCGTCAGCGGCGCGCCCCCGCCTCCCGTGCCCGCCTCCAGATCGACCGTCACGGCCGTCGGGCTGGCCGCGTAGGTCACGGTGTCGACCCCCGCTCCCCCGTCGATGGCGTCGCCGCCGGGGCCCCCGTCGAGGACGTCGTCGCCGGCGCCGCCCGAGAGCGTGTCGTCGCCCGCCCCGCCCGAGACGAAGTCGCCCCCGGCGCCGCCCGCCAGGGTGTCGGCCCCGTCCGTGCCCGAGACCAGGCGCCCGGCCATGTCGGCCAGCGGGATCACGGTCCCGTCCGCGAGCGCGATCTCCTCCAGGCCGGACGCGCCGGCGAACTGGCCGGCGACCGTGACGGTCGAGCCCGTCGTGCCGAGCGCGACGCGCAGGTCGGCCCCCTCGCGGAGGAACATGAGCTCGTCCGCGCGGAATCCGACGAGGCTCAGGCGGTCGACGTCGCCCGGGGCGCCCGGCCCCTCCTCGATGCGGTCGTCGCCGTCGGCGCGCCGGTAGACATAGGTGTCCGACCCCTCGCCCCCGCGCAGCAGGTCGTCGCCGAGGCCGCCCCGGAGGGTGTCATGGCCGGCGAGCCCCGACAGGGTGTCGGCCCAGCCGGTGCCCACGAGGGAGTCGTCGCCGGCGGTGCCCGTGAGGGTGATCGGGCCCGAGGCCCGGGCGTTGATCTCGGCCAGGCCCCAGGCGGCGCCGTCCGCGAACGCGATGCGCTCCACGCCCCAGTTTGCGGTCGTGGAGTAGAAGTGCCACTGCACCGTGATCGTCTCGCCCGTCGGGGCGATCGCCACCCGCAGGTCGTTGCCCAGGCGGGCCAGGGTCACGTCGGCAGCGGTCAGCCCGACGAGCCGCAGCACGTCCACGTCGGTCGCCGATCCGGAATCGTCGTTGATCGTGTCGTTCCCGTCGCCGCGGGCGAAGGCATAGGTGTCGCTGCCGGCCCCGCCGCGCAGGGTGTCGTTGCCGAGGCCGCCGGCGAGGGTGTCGTTGCCGCTCGTGCCCGAGAGGCTGTCGTTGCCGCCCGTGCCCAGGATGACGGCGCGGCTCGCGATGTCGGCGCGGGTCCACACGGTGCCGTCCGCGAAGCGAATCGAGCCGATGCCGTAGTCCTGTCGTGTCCGTCGCCCCGCGCCCAGACCACCCGGTCGTTGCCGCCCTCGATGATGATGGCGTCGTGCCCGCGCCCGCCCCGGATCGCGTCGTCCCCCTGGGTGTCCCGGATCTGCTCGCCGAGGGCGGTGCCCTGCACCAGGGTGCGGGTCTCGATCTGCGCGCGGGTGAGCGTCGTCCCGTCCGCGAGGCGGATGCCCTCGATCCCGGAGCCGTCGGAGCCCGCCCGGAAATGGTCGGCGACCCGGATCGAGCCCGGGCTGCCCGCGACGCTCACGGTGAGGTCGTCTCCCCTGCGGACGAAGGACAGGTCCGCCAGGACCGCGTCCGTGAGGAACAGGATGTCCTGCGCGCCCGCCGCGCCGCCGCGGTCGACGACGAGGTCGTGCCCGTCGCCCCGGGCATGCAGGTAGAGATCGCCGCCCGCGCCGCCGACGAGCGCGTCGTCTCCCGCGCCGCCCTGGAGGCTGTGGCCCTCCGCCCCGGCGGCCGCGATGACGTCCTCGCCGCTGCCGCCCACGAGGAGGCGTCCCGCGGCCGCGTCCGCCGCCAGGTCCCGCAGCATCGGATCCGTGATCGTGGCGATCACGGGCGCGAGCGCGGCCGCGTAGGCCCCCCGGTCGCCCGCGAAGGCGATGCCCACCATGCCGTCGAGGCCCGCCATCACGGCCGCGAGGTGCTCGGCTGCCGCGCCCGGGGCGGTCGGCGCCAGGGACAGGGTGAGCTCCAGCACCTGGCGCACGTTGCCCGGCGTTCCGGGCGCCGGCGCGCCCTCGGGACGCTCGCCCCCGAGGTCGAGGAGCGCGAAGAACAGGTAGGGGCTGGCGAAGGCCGCCGCGAGGTCGCCCCCGCGCGCCACCGCGCTCGCCGTGGCCTGCGTGACGAAGACGGTGGAGAGCGCCGCCACGAGCCCCGCGAAGGCACCCTCGACCGCCGCGCCGGCCGCCGCCGTCACGGGATAGGAGCGCACGTCACCGCCGTCGACGACGTTGGTGGAGCGGTACGCCTCCCCGAAGAAGGCCTCCACGAATCCCAGATGCCTGGCGTCGGCGAACTCGCCGCGGCCCCGCGGATCGACGCCGTCGAGCCCCGCCCAGCGCAGGAGCAGACCCTCCAGGCGCGAGCGCAGGGCCGGCGCGTCGAGGCCCGCGGCGGCGTCGGCCAGCGCGGTCCAGTCGGCGCGAAAGCCTGCGTCCTCGCTCAGCCGCCGGACGAGGTTGGGGAGGTTGCCGGACCTGGGCAGGAGGGGCAGGAGGGCGGCCTCGGGCGCGGGGGCGTAGCCGGCGTCCGGGTCGCGGGTGTCGCGTCGGTCGGTCTCGAAGTAGACGGACCGCACCGCGCCCGTGGAGCCGTCCGCGCGGGTGAAGCGCGCCTCGTGCGCCCGGCCTTTCGGCATAAGCGTCCGGCGCGTCCCGGAGGTCGGCCGAGGAGGCGCGGCGCGCGTCCTGGGTGGATGCCGGCCGGGCCCACGGCCCGGCGCTCGGCGGGGCGGCGCCGCGGTCGGCGTCGCCGCGGGCCTAGCCTTCGTCCGTCTTGGGCGCCCGGCTCCGCGCCGGCTTCGACGATAGCTTGGCGGGGGCGGGAGCCGCCGCGGGAGCCGCCGCCTGGTCGCGCCCTCGCCCGCGCTTCTGCCCGAGGCCGAGGCTCTTGGCGAGGTCGGACCGCTGCTTCGCGTAGCTGGACGCGATCATCGGGTAGTCGGCGGGCAGGCCCCACTTGGCGCGGTAGGTCTCGGGCGTGAGGCCCCGCGTGGTCAGGTGCCGCTTGAGCGAACGGTAGGGCTTCCCGTCCTCGAGGCTGATCAGGTGATCCGGCGTGATCGTCTTCCGGATGGGGATCCGCGGCTCCGGCCTGGCGGGCTCCGGCGCGGCGGGCGCGGCGAGGCTCGACAGCGACCGATGTACGGACGCGATCAGCTCGGGCAGCTCGGCGCGCGAGATCCGGTTGTGGGACACGTAGGCCGCGACGATGCCGGAGGTCAGCTCGACGCTGTCGACCGGTAGAAGGGATTCGTCCTGCATG
>DASPJU010000165.1:0-2228 GCA_035628475.1 Salinarimonas sp.
ACCCCGATCGAGCGCACGGCGTCAGCGACGCTCTGGCCCTGCGAGACCAGCACGTCCACTCAGGCCGCAGCTTTGCGACGATCTCCTCGGGCTTGTGTCTCTTGCGCGACATCGGTCCGTCCTCCTTCGGCTTCAACGAGCCATACCTCAGGGCGGACCACTTCAAAGGGGGCGGATCACTCCGCGCCGGCTGCTCACGGCAGACAAGCTTCGCGAGACTCACGAGCACGTGCAATTCCACATCAAAATAATCGTGCTATTATGAGCCGCCACGCGACAGAACGTAAATTAACTTGAACCACAAAGTCGACACGCTATATCCTGCGGTGCTGCCAAGGGAGCTGCCTGTGTCGAAGGTCTACGTCATCCACGAGAACGGGATTTGGGTCGAACCACTGCGCAGCGCGTTCGAGGACCTCGGGACCCCCTTCGAGGAGTGGTTCCTCGACCAGGGCACTCTGGACCTGCGCCAGCCCCCGCCAGAGGGCGTGTTCTACAACCGCATGAGCGCCTCGTCCCACACTCGGGATCACCGGTTCGCGGCCGAGTACACGGGTGCCGTTCTGTCCTGGCTCGAGCGCCATGGGCGCATCGTCGTGAACGACGGCCGCGCGCTCAGGCTGGAGATCAGCAAGGTCGCACAATATGAGGCGCTCGCCGCCTTTCGCATTCGCACGCCGGACACCCTGGCAGTCGTGGGCCGTGGCAACATCGCTGCCGCTGCCGAGCAGCTTGGCTTCCCGTTGATCCTGAAGCACAACCGCGGTGGTAAGGGCTTGGGCGTGCGGCTGTTCCTGAGCGCCGAGGCGCTTGTGGAACACCTGGCCTCGCCTGCGTTCGAGGAGCCTGTTGACGGGATCACGCTAGTTCAGCGCTACATCGCTGCTCCTCAGCCCTTCATCACCCGTCTCGAGTTCGTCGGTGGCCGCTTCCTGTATGCTGTCCGTGTGGACACGAGCGAGGGCTTCGAGCTCTGTCCCGCCGATGCGTGCCAGGTTGAAGCTCTGGCTGGCCCGGAAGTGTGCCCGGCGGTTGCTCCATCGGAGAGGTTCCAGATCCTCGAGCGATACGACAACCCTCTGATCCCGACCTATGAGCGCTTCCTGGCCGCCAACGGCATCGGGATTGCCGGGATCGAGGTGATCGTCGACGCGCAGGGGCGTGATTACACCTACGATGTCAACACGAACACGAACTACAATCCGGATGCCGAGGCCCGTGCCGGGCGGTTCGGGATGCGCGCCATCGCTCAGCACCTCGATCGCCTGCTGAAGAGCGAGCGCGTCGCACGCGCCGCCTGATCGGTTTCGCAGTCGGTCGGGTGGACAGCAGACGGGGGGTGGAAATGCATCAGGCACGTGCGATCCGGATTCGTGAGTACGGCGGCCCCGAGGTCATGCGGGTCGAGACGATCGAGGTTGCCGGGCCAGGCCCGGGTGAGGTCCTGTTGCGGCAAACCGCGATCGGCTTCAACTTCATCGACGTCTACCAACGCAAGGGGGTCTACCCTCTCCCCCTGCCGACAGGCTTGGGGCACGAGGCCGCCGGTGTGATCGAGGCCGTGGGTGAAGGGGTGACGGACCTGAAGCCGGGGGATCGGGTCGCGTACATGAACGCGGGGCTCGGGGCTTATGCGGACCTTCGTGTGGTGCCGGCCGAGCGTGTTGTGCCTCTTCCGGAGGGGATGAGCGGCGAGGTCGCTGCAAGTCTGTTGTTCAAGGGACTCACAGCTCAATACCTCCTGCGCCGCACTCATCGGGTGAAGCCGGGCGACTTGGTTCTCATCCATGCGGCGGCTGGTGGGGTCGGCCAAATCCTGTGCCGATGGGCCAAGACACTCGGCGCCTTCGTCGTAGGAACAGCTGGTGGACCCGAGAAGTGCAACACAGCCCGGTCTGCTGGCTGCGACGTTGCGGTGGACTATCATCATCCCGATTGGGTGAAGGCGCTCCTCGACGCGACAGGTGGGCGCAAGGCCGATGTGGTCTACGACTCGGTGGGCCGTGACACGTTCCTTCACTCCCTGGACTGCACCGCTCCATTCGGCCTGGTCGTCCTGTACGGTGCAGCCTCCGGGCCGGCTCCGGCGATTGAGCCGGAGCTCCTCAACAAGAAGGGCTGCCTGTTCCTCACTCGTCCCTCCGTGTTCCCCCACAACGCGGACCCGGCCATGCTCCGCGCGAACGCCGACGACCTGTTCTCGGCGGTTCGGGACGGAGCGATTCGGG
>DASPJU010000166.1:0-4680 GCA_035628475.1 Salinarimonas sp.
CGGGCATGAGCGGCACTAGGGCTCAGGACGTGTCTGGGCGGAGAACGCGCATGAGCGAGGCGCCGTGGCTCGCGGCGCGCCGGCGCGGGAGACGGGCATGAGCGAGGCGCTGTGGCCCTATCTGCTGGTGATCCTGTGCGGCTTCCTGCCCACCGAGATCTGGCGGCTCCTGGCCGTGACCCTCGCCCGGGGGCTGGCGGACGATTCCGAGATCCTGTTCTGGGTCCGGGCGGTGGCGAGCGCGCTGCTGGCGGCGGTGGTGGCCAAGGTGGTGCTGGCTCCGGGCGGGGCGCTCGCGGGCGTGCCGCTGGCCGGCCGCCTCGCGGCGCTCGCCGCGGGCCTCGCGGGCTACTACCTCGTCCGGCGCTCCGTGATCGCGGGGCTGGCGGTGGGCCAGGCGGTGCTGGTGGGCATCGCCTGGCTCGGTTAGTGGGTTCAGCCCTGGCCGCGCAGCTGGGTGCCGTGCAGGCCGCGGCAGGCGCCGTCATCCGCGTTGAGGAGGCGGATCACGGTGCCGGAGCGGTCGATGCGGCAGCGGATCGGCGCCCCGCCGTCCCCGGTGAGGACGAGCATGCCGTCCCGCACCTCGTAGCGCCCGGCGATCTTCTGGCCGTCGCCTCCGGTCATCTCGAAGGCTCCGCCGTCGCGCAGGTCGAGGGCGACCCGCTCCGCCTGGTAGCGGCCCGGCGGGATGGTCGCGCCGGGATCGGGCGCCCGGGCCGTGCTGGAGGTGTTGGGCATGGCCTCCGGGCGGGCGCCCGCGGAGGCCGGTGCGCCGCCGGGCCGGGCCGGGGGCGTGGAGCCCGTGGCGGCGGGCCCGCCGCTCGCGGGCGCGCTGTCGGCGGTGGTGTCGCCCGCCGAGCGGGCCGGGGGCGCCGGCGCCGTGGCGCGGCCGGCATCGATGGATCCCGACATGTTGGCGGAAGGCGACATGCCCGGCGCGCCCGCGGGCCGCGGGCCCGGCCCGCCCTGAGCCCCGCCCACCGGGGGCGCGTTGGGGCCGCTCGGATCCGTGATGGCGCCGCTCAGGGGGGCCGCGGCGGCGGTGGTGCTGGGCTGCGTCACCCGGGCCGAGGAGGCGCCGGACGAGGCGGTGTCGGACGGCGCGGCGCTGGGCGCCATGCCCACGGTGGGGCTGCCGTTGAGCGCCGAGTTCGCGGAGCGGGAGCCCGCGGCGTCGGGCGCCGAGGTGCCCGAGGCATGGGTGCTGGAGCCGGGGCTGTTGACCGCCGGCGGCGACACGGCCCCGGGCGACGCCGCGCTCGGCATGCCGGCCAGCTCGCCGCTCGCGGGCTTGCCGGGAGCGTTGGTGACGGATTGGGCCGTGGAAGCGGTGCTCCCGGTCTGCCCGGCGTCGTCGCCGCAGGCGGCGAGCGCCAGGAGCGCGAGGGCGGAGGTCAGGTTGAGGGCGGCGCGCATGGGGCCTCTCGATCGATGCGACGGGTCTGTCCGTCGTCAACGGCCAAGCGGGGCGCGGGTTCGCCGGAGCGGTCAGGGGCCGCAGGCGGCTCCGGGCGGCGGCGCGGCCAAGCGGTAGATCGGCGCCTCCCCGGACTCCGCCACCGGCACCAGCCCGACCCCCACATGGCTGCCGGGGCTGTCGGGCTCCAGCGCCGCCGCGATCACGGCCGCCAGCGGCTGGTCGAGGGGCACGAAGGCCGCGCCGGGAGCGGGCGCGACCGCCCGGGCCTCCAGGGTCACGGCGACCGCCTGCTCCGGGTTGATGCTCTCCCGGCTGACGGGCGCCGCCCTCGCCTTGACCCGGAAGGCCTCGGCCGCGAGGGGCTCGGCGGAGGCGAGCTCGCATAGTCTCGCCCCGTGGATCCGGAGCGCCTCGAGGGCCGCAGCCGCCTCGGGCTGGAGAAGATAGCCCGCCGGGCGCGGGCGCGTGGCGGTGACGCTCGCCCGGCGCGAGTCGCGCATCTCGGCGGGCACGGGCTTGTCGGCCCCGGTCGCGGGGTCGACGAGCGGCAGCACGGCCTTCACGTTGGCGATGGCGTGCCCCACCACGAGGGGCTCGCGCTCCCGAGCGAGACCCGCCCGCGCCTCGTCCACGAGGGCGCGGACCTCCCCGCCCCGCGCCGCCGCGAGCTCCAGCGCCGCCCGGGCCGCGAGGTAATGCGTGGCGACGCGGCGCTGATAGCCCTCCATGCCGATGCCGATCCCCCGGGTCTCGACGAGGAAGGAGAGCGCTCCCGTGAGGCCGAACAGGTTGCGGGCGATCCCCGGGGCGGTGCCGCCCACCGAGACGGCGCGCTCGCTCGTCCGCCCGATGGGCGTGGCATAGACGAAGGTCGAGAGGCCCCGGACCCTCAAGGCCGCCTCGATCGCCGGCAGGACCGCCCCGCCCGCGAAGGCCTGGACCGCGGCCGGGACCTCGGGATGGGTGGCGGAGAGCAGCATGGCGTCCGTGCCCTGCAGGCCGCCAAAGCGGCGCAGCCAGGTGCCCGCCACCTCGAACTCGTGATGGTCGAGGACGAGATCGGGCGGCAGATCCCGCATGCGGGCGTGGATCGCCCGGGTCTCGGCCAGGGTCAGGAGGAGGTGGTCGCGGTTGGGGTCGAGCCCGTTGGCGGCGACGCGGGTGTCCGCCGCGGCCCCGTCGGGATTGGCGCGGGGCACCACCACGACGGTGACCCGGTCGAGGAGGGCCTTGAGCTCGCCCTCGGCCAGGGCCGCGGCGACGGCCAGCATCGCCTCGCCCCCGGCGGGCTCGTTGCCGTGCTGCTGGCCCACGAGCCAGACGATCGGCCGGTCGAGGGCCCGCACGGCCGCGGGCTCGGCGACGCCCTCGGCCGTGAAGACCAGGACCGGGATGTCCCGGCCCTCGATGGAGCGCCCGAGCGAGCCGAGCGCCAGGCCGGGATGGCGGGCCTGGAGCCCCGCCAGGAAGGCGGTCATCTCCTCGTGGCTCGCGGGCGCGGTGCGGCCGGGAGCGAGGCCCGGGGCCGTCATGGCCACGTCCACCTCGCCGAAGCGGGCGAGCACGGCGGGGCTCTGTTGGTAGGAGACCTGCGCCGCGGCCGGGGGGACGAGGGCGATGAGGGCCACTAGGCCGGCGGCGCGGCGGATCATCGGGCGCTCCTCGGGAGGGGCGAGCCTACACCCGGGCGGGGCGCCCCGTCATCCGCTCCGGCGCCGGGCGCGCGGGCGCCGCCGCGTAAACGAGAGCCGTGATCAGGAGCGCCGCCCCGAACGCGAGGAAGAGGCCGGCGAAGACCTCCCCCGGGGGCAGCCCCGCGGCCCCGCCGCGCGCCACGACGGCGCCGGAGGCGAGCTGCGTCAGGCCGGCGCCGCCCATGAAGACGAAGTTCATGAACGTGACCCCGCGCCCGAGGAGATGCGCGGGAAAGAAGCGCCGCGCATGGGCCATCAGGATGCCGTAGGTGAGACCGAACGCCCCGATCGCGGCAAGAAGCGCCACGGCGAGCGCCGGGCCCGCTCCGCCCGCGAGCGCGAGCGCCACGAAGAGCGCGCCCGTCGCGAGGCTGCCGGCGAGCACGATCCGCTTGGGATCTCCCACGAGGCGCTCCAGGGGGCCGTAGGCGAGCGCGCCCGCCGACATGGCGAGGCCCATGGCGAAGGCCGCGTTCCCCCGGGCGATGGCCTCCAGCCCGTGCACGCCGGCGAGATAGGGGGCGATCCACAGGGAGCGGGTCGCGATCACGACCGCGTAGCTCACCGCCGTCACGGGCAAGATGAGCCACAGCGCCCGCATGGCGACGATCTCCCTCAGGCCCCCGAGCAGGGACGTGTCGACTCCGGCCTCCAGGCGCTCGGGGTCGCGCAGGGCCGCCGCGACGAGGAGCGCGCTCCCCGCCGTCACGGCCGCCATCCCGCCCATGGCGGCGCGCCAGCCGAAGGCCTCGGCCGCCAGCGCCAGGGGCGTGGCGCCGATGAGGTTGCCGGCGCTGCCCAGCCCGATGGTGAGCGAGGACAGCATGGCGAAGCGCTCAGGGGGATAGAGGCGCCCGAACACGTAGAGGCTGCCCATGAGCACGGGGGCGCAGCCGAGCCCGATCAGCGCCATGGCGGCGAGGCACCCGGCCTTGGACGAGGCCCCGGCGAAGCCCGCCGCGCCCGCCACCGCCGCCACCATGAACAGCGACACGGTGCGCCGGGGCCCGAACCGGTCCAGGGCGTAGCCCACGGGGAACTGCCCCAGCGCGAAGGCCGCGAACCAGGCCGCCGAGACCTGGCCGAGGTCGGCCGGCGACAGCCCCAGGTCCCGGTTCAGGTCCACGGCCACGATGGCGAGGAAGGCCCGGTAGAACTGGGAGAGGGTATAGGCGAGGAGGAGGACGAGAAAGGCGCGCAAGGGCGAGACGCTCCCCCCTCTCCCGAGCGGGAGAGGGATCGGGGGTGAGGGAACACGCCGGGAGGGTCGCCGGGACCTTTCCGATGTCATCGCCGGCCTTGAGCCGGCGATCCAGGCGGCGGCCGGAGTCCAGATCCCCGGATCGAGCCCGGGAAGGACAAGCGGAGGCGTGGAAGCGCGCTGGTTTTCGCGCGCCGCCCTCACCCCCGGCCCCTCTCCCCATGGGAGAGGGGAGGGCGGGTCACTTCACCCGCTCGAGCACGCTCACGTAGTTGGCGACCGCCGCGCCGCCCATGTTGAAGATGCCTCCGAGCTTGGGGTTCCTCACCTGGATGCCGCCGGCTTCCTCGCAGAGCTGCATG